>CAZJDC010000061.1:0-6517 GCA_964544715.1 uncultured Rickettsia sp.
AGAGGATCTACCCTATTAGCCATTATTGGTTTCTGGCGACTTATTCCGTATAGAGCTTCTTCCCCTCCTGTTCCATATAATTCTTGAAATCTATAGTAACTATACTCTACTATATCCCATTGCCTTACATGCGATGATACACTTCCTAAACTTTTTTTTAAATAAAAATTATACTAGCAGATTCCCAGGATAAAGCTTACACTTGGATTTAGTTTATACTAATAGTAGAGTTCAAATACTATTTGATCAGTTATATTATAGATAAAATTATTAATGATTCAACCCCTAATTTTAATTTATTTTAAATTTTATTTCATTTATAGTTAAGTGTTGTTTTTTTAATTTTTGAATTTTCTGGCCTTGCTTAAATGCTTCCATTTCTTTTGATAGTTTCTCTTTAATGTCTCATCTTCCCTCCGTTGACTCCCAAGTTATCTCATCATGACTTTTGTCAATGATTTATGTAACCTTTACAATACCGTAACTTGGGATCTAGATCCAGAAAACAACTAAAAATATCAATATTATTAATATTTTTAACTGGCTCTAGTTCATACATTATTTAGTGAGGAGTATTTAATCATTACTCGTTTAGTCCGTGGCAATATTTATATTTTTTACCTGAACCGCAAGGACATAACTCATTTCTAGATACTTTGCCCCAGCTAGTAGGATTTTTAGGATCTCTATCTTTTGGGTTAATGCGTGATATGACAGGTCTAAGATTAGTTTCTAAGTTACTACCTGTAGTATACTTACTAAATGCCGGATCTTCACGGCTTTCATGCATATTCTGTTGCAGTTTTTTGTTCTCAAGCGATATATCTTCTTTTTGAATATGCTTTAAGTCAATATGGAAGTGGTATACTGTTTGAATAAAGAGCTCTTTTAAATTATTAAGCATATGCTCAAATAGGTTAAATGCTTCTCTTTTATACTCGCTTAAAGGGTCTTTTTGAGCATATGCTCTAAGAGATATACCTTGCCTTAAGTGATCTAAGCTATGCAAATGATCTTTCCAAACTTGATCAAGAGTAGTTAATAAAATATATTTTATAGCATTATGCATTAAATCAGGACTATACTCTTCTTCCTTAGACTTATATATGCTATCCGCCATTTGAATAACAATTTTTGTAACTTCTTCTTCTGTGACATCATTTTTGCTTATTAAATTTTGTTCAAGTTTTATAGCAAAGGTTCGGTGTAGTTCTACACTTAAATTCTCTATATCCCAATCTTCCCTATAAGAACCTGCTGGTATAAAAGTGAGCACTATCTTTTGTGCCAGTTCTTCGGTAGAGCTTTTTAAAAAGTTGTAGCTATCTTTAGATTTAATAATTTCAGTTCTTTGCTCATATATTATTTTACGCTGATCATTCATGACATCATCAAAACGTAATAAATTTTTACGTATTTCATAGTTATGTCCCTCAACTTTTTGCTGAGCTTTTTCAAGCGAGCGACTAATCATCGGATGATGTATAGCCTCGCCATCTTTTAAGCCAAGCGTCCGAAGTACCCCTGAAATACGTTCTGAGGCAAAAATACGCATTAAATCATCATCAAGTGATAAGAAAAATTTAGTATTACCTGGGTCACCTTGCCTACCTGATCTACCACGCAGCTGATTATCTATTCTACGGCTTTCATGACGTTCTGTACCTATTACAAATAACCCACCTGCTGCAATTACTTGTTTTTTTTCTTCAGATATTTGAGCTTTTATCTCATTTATTTTTGCTTCATAAGCAGCAGAAGTTAAAGACTCTTTATTCAGCTGCTCTACAAGCATTTCAGGATTACCTCCTAACATAATATCAGTGCCTCGTCCTGCCATATTAGTTGCAATTGTTACTGCTTTAAACCTACCTGCTTGAGCGATAATAAATGCTTCCTGCTCGTGGAATTTCGCATTTAATACTTTGTGCGGTATCTTATTGTTGTTTAGAATATTAGAAATTTCTTCTGACTTTTCTACACTTACAGTACCAACCAGTACCGGCTGACCACGATCATAACAATCTTTAATTAGCTTTAAAATAGCGTCATATTTCTCTTTTTTGCTTCCGTAAATTTCGTCATCAAGGTCACGTCTTGTAACTTTATTATGTGTCGGCACTGCTACTACATCAAGATTATATATATCCTTTAGCTCTGGTGCTTCGGTCATAGCTGTACCGGTCATACCTGATAATTGAGGGTAGTTACGGAAATAATTTTGAAAAGTAATAGATGCAAGTGTTTGGTTTTCATTTTGGATTCTTACGTTTTCTTTTGCTTCTAATGCTTGATGTAGCCCTTCAGAATATCTACGCCCTTCCATTACCCGTCCTGTAAACTCGTCTATGATCATTACTTTACCATCACGTACTAAATAATCTACATCGATTGTAAACATGTTGTGAGCTCTAAGAGCTTGATTAACGTAATGCACTAAACTTAAATTTTCAAAGTCATATAAACCAGAATCAGGCTTTATAATATTTGCTTGGCTTAAAAGTGATTCTACATGACTAATACCACTTTCCGTTAAATTAATAGTTTTTAACTTTTCATCTTTTTCAAAATTACTTACATTGAGTTGACGTACAAGCTTATCGATTTGACCATATAATTCTGAATTATCATTAACAGGACCAGAGATAACTAGCGGGGTTCTTGCTTCATCTATTAAGATAGAATCTACTTCATCGATAATAGCAAAGTTAAAAGGACGCAGTACTCGTTCTTGCAAGCTATATTTCATATTATCTCTTAGATAATCAAAACCAAGCTCATTATTTGTGGCATATGTAATATCAGAGTTATAAGCTGCTCGCTTAGCTTCATCTGGCATGCCAGCAATAATACATCCAACTGATAAACCTAAAAAATTATAAATCTTACCAATGGAAGCAGAATCACGGCTGACAAGGTAATCATTAACTGTTACGACATGTACACCTTTCCCAGCTAAAGCGTTTAAATATGCAGGGAGTGTTGCGACCAAAGTCTTTCCCTCTCCTGTACGCATCTCGGTAATCATTCCTCTGTGTAATAATAAACCACCTATAAGCTGCACGTCAAAATGACGCATACCATATACTCTTCTGGACGCTTCTCTAACTACTGCAAATGCTTCATATGATATATCGTTTAAAGTAGCACCATTCTTAAGTTGCACCTTAAATTCTACAGTTTTATTTTTTAATTCTTCATCTGATAATTTTTGAATCGCTGATTCAAGTGAATTAATCTTTGCAATGTCAAAAAATAGTTTTTTTATCGTACGATCATTCGCCGTACCAAAAATTTTTTTCAATATAGAAAACATCAAAATCCTTAAATATATTTTTGTACATATAAATCATATGCTAATTTATAAAAAAATCAATTATAGTTATATATTTATGTAAATATATAACTAATATTTAATATATTTATTTTGAATATTTATTGTTTTGTTGCAGAAAATTCGTTAATAATTATTAACAAATCAATTTATAAAATAGCTATTGACGGGTACTTATTATTTTTATAAGATAAAAGCTTATATTTAACAAATTATGAGTCATAAATAATGAAAAAACTATCAATAATACTTTTATCCGTTACTATACTTTCTAGTATAGCTTTTGCAGATAACTCAGACAGAGTAGTTGCTACTTACAAAAATGGTGAAGTAAGAGAATCACAAATAATGAAAGAGTTTAAACCGCAACTTAATCTTCCTTCAGGTAAAACTATTAAAAATTTTGACGATTTTCCACCGCAAGATCAGGATAAATTGATAAGAATTTATGTTAATAACATTCTGTTAAAAGAAGAAGTCACAAAGTCAAACATTACCTCTTCTAAAGAATTCCAAGCAAAGCTTGAAAATACAAAAAATCAATTGGCTCAAAAAGAATTATTAGAGAATTATGTAAAAGATCATCTTACTGATAAGATGTTTGATGATGAATATAACAAATATGTAACTAGCCTAAAAGGTACAGAACAAATAAAAGTTGCTCATATTTTAGTTAAATCTGAAAAAGAAGCTAATGATTTAAAAAACAAATTAAACAAAGGGGCTGATTTTGCTACACTTGCTGGAGAATCTTCTCTTGATAAAGCTTCAGCTACAAATGGTGGTATAATCGGTTATATTTTATTAAATCAACCCGGTCAGTTAGTACCTGAGTTTGAAAAGAAAGCTTTTACTTTAAAAGTAAACGAAGTTTCAACACCAGTAAAAACTGACTATGGTTGGCATATCATTAAGGTTCTTGAGAAAAAACCTGTCCCTATCCCAACTAAAGAAGAAGCAAAAATGACTATCGATAATATATTAGCAGCAGAAATACTGAAAAAATATATTAGCGATTTAGAAACTAAGGCTGATTTAAAAATCATGTTACCTCCACCTGCAAATAACGAAGATAAAAAATAATTTTTCTATTCAAATTATGTCTATGTCTACGTGGATAAATTCTACTACTTTCATTTTGTGGCGGCATTGTATACGTGTGAAATAAATAAACGTTCTCAGCGTCATATCACCCCCGCGCGGGTGGGGGCATTTTGTCTCGTGGAGCGAGGAAAACATCTTCGGTGTGTTCTCATGGACGTGTTTTGTCCACAGCATCCAGAAAACAATAAAAAATGCTAAATCATTAGTATTTTTACTGGATCCCACACTACGAGTGAGCTAGAGAACAATATTAAATATGATCCACACAACAATGCCTCCCGTGGCTTGATAACTAGATCCAGGAAAATAATATATAAAAAAAATGCTATAAACTAGCATTTTTTATTGGACTGCGTCCGTACAGTTACTGTGTAACTTCTCGCAAGGACGTAATTTAATTTAAAAAAAATATATCTTTTAAGCTAAACGACTATTGACAATCTGGCAAAAAAAAATTATATTCTACAAAAATCTTGTTTAAGTAAAAAAAATTATTAAGCTATGTCTAAAGCAAAAACTGCTTCTAAAAACAACCCAACCGCTAGGGAATCAGCTAAAGTACATTTTTATAAAGGTGAGGAAATCGTACCTTCAAAATATATTCCTCAACAAGGTTCTTCTTTTTTAGCTGCAGAAATTAAGTCTTCCGGAAATTTGGTATTAGGTAATAACGGACAAGTGCTACCTTGGAACTTAGTCAAAAATCTAGCTTAGTTCTATTTAATTACTTACAAATATAAAAATTTCACTTCAGTAACTAATATAATAAGTCACATATTGGGGGCATAGCTCAGGGGTAGAGCATCTGCTTTGCACGTAGAGGGTCAAGGGTTCGATTCCCTTTGCCTCCACCATTCATCATTTTTTGTTATTTCAACAAACGCATCAAACACCAAGCATATCTTAAATCCACCACTTTTTCATCCGAGAGATGAAAGTTTGATTATAGCGACTAGAAGTCGCATATCAAGCTAAAGCTTATTCGAGTCTTACTGCTAGAAATCATGTCTGATTCATGTGCATCAGTATGCTTATTAATACCATTAATTATATCATAAGTCACATTACCACTAGTAGCACTAAAGTAACCTCGTACCCCCACCAAATGTCTACCCCAGTACTTTTGTTTTAATATTGGAAGTTCCTCTTACATCTTCTTTGAAGATATGCCTCTCGCTTTTTGTACAAATTCATAGATTCTTATATGAGGTGGCATATTAGCAATAATGTGTATATGATCACTTGATATTACTCCATTTTCTATTTTAATACCTAATTCTGTTGCTACCTGTGCAATAATTTCTTGAACCCTCTTTTTTATATCGTAAGTTAATACCCCTTATATCGATATTTTGTAATCCACACTATGTGATAGCGATGATAGTAAACTGTATGGGATTTCCTGCTGTAATGTTGTCATAGTGCTTATGATGGCTAACCCATCATGACACACACATGGCAAGCTAAAGCTTTTTCATCTGAAAGATGGAGGGGTTTATACCTCCAAAGAGAATATCAAGTACAGAGAGTTTATCTGCTTTAAAATTTTTCGTATTATACGGATTAAGTAGTGTCACCTCTACAATTTGATCTTCCTTGCCTACTATCACATTAACAAGCGATATTAGCAAATCCGTATTCTCTTCTACTCTAAAGATTTTTTTAAATGCTAAATCTACACGGGGATTAACTTCAGAAATATTATTTATTATATACCATAAACCCCGCATAAAAATTCCAGTTATGCACTTATTAATACTCCATCTTTCATAACATATAGCTTCAGCAACATGCCTCTTTAAGACTTTATCCTCATCTTCAAGATCAGCTCTACCCTAAGCATTGGTTGGTAAGCACGCATCGATAAACGAAACTTACTTACAACTTCATTGAGTAGTTCTTTACCATCATCTACAGGCATTGCATAATCTATTAATAACTGACCATCCAATCTATTATTTGTTTTAATATTATAACCCTCATATCTTTTTTCTTGGATTAGGTAATCCTCCCAATTTTAAGCACAATAGAGAGTAGAGAGTTAAGCTGCCAAAGCTAATTTTTGTATTGGCGTTATAA
>CAZJDC010000062.1:0-6461 GCA_964544715.1 uncultured Rickettsia sp.
CTTCATTATAACTTCCCTTCGCCTAAAGGCGAGGGATTTTTGATCCCCGTAGGGGAACATTAAACTAATGGGTAAAAGTTTGAGCATTTAAGACATAATTTAGTTACAGCTGGCTGCTCTGATAAATTATCAAATATCTGACAATAAACCTTCTATCAAATCTCTCTTGATAGACTAAACTATATGCTCAGTTAATACGAAACTCACGTTAAAATAGATATGATTTGGCATCACTGCGTTTTGATATTATCATCTTTTAAAATCTCCTTTTTTATTATTAGAAAATTCTACTCCTTTTGTCGATTGTTTTTGGAGAGGATTACCACTTGACGGGTACCGCGTTGAATAAATCACGGGATGGACAGAGAAAAAACTGATTCACGTGCGGGTAATGCCATCACGAAGTAACAGCAAAAAATTTACTCCACCAGCTTCCCCTGAACATAAAAATCATAAGCAGTTTGGTAGAAGCTAATAGCTTCTTCGGTAAGGCTAATAGAATTGGGGATTTCTTCTTTTTCTTCTGCTAATAATATATAGGTTTTTGGGTGTAGTTTAGGACTTAGGATTACTAGCTTCTCATCTTTTAAAAATCCTAGTAACTGATAAGTGCTTATGAAAGCTCTATTTGCTGGATTATTTATTATATCTTGTCCCCATAATTTGCTTTTATATTCAAAGCCGAGTAACCCGAAAATCGTTGGGGCTATATCTATCTGACTCGCTAGATTATCTATTTTTTTCGGCTTTAATATTTGTGGTGCATAAATAATGAGCGGTATATGATACTTTTCTACCGGTAGCTCAGTTTTACCAGCACTTGAAGCACAATGATCAGCAGTAATAACGAAAATGGTGTCATTAAACCATTCTTTAGTCTTAGCCGCTTCTAGGAACTTATTGATTGCATAATCGGTATATTTAACTGCTGCATTACGCCCAGCGCCTGACGGTAGATCAATCCTATTATCAGGGAAAGTATAAGGTCGGTGGTTTGAGGTAGTCATAATTAATGAGAAAAATGGCTTATCCTGTTTATAATCTATATCTGCTTGCTCTATTGCCTTATTAAATATATCTTCGTCTGCTACTCCCCATACATTTGCAAAGCTGATCTCTGAAGCTGTTAGATTGCCTCGGTCAATTATGTTATAGTGATTACTGCCAAAATAATTACGTAAATTATCAAAATAGCTATAACCACCAAATATAAAATTAGTGTTATAACCTTGATTTCTGAAAACAGTGCCAATATTGAATAAGTTTTGATTGTCAGGTCTACGCACGATTGAAGAACCTGGCGTTGGTGGGATCGATAAAGTTATAGCCTCAAGCCCTCGCACTGTTCTTGTACCAGTAGCGTATATATTTGTAAAAAACATACCTTTATCTACTAATGCATCTAAATACGGAGTGATGTTATCGCTATTACCAAAACTTTGCATGAATTTAGCACTTAAGCTCTCTACTGTGATAAAGATTACGTTATATCTACGCTGATTCGGATTTTTGGAGGTACTAATACGCTCTATGGAATCATTATTTATAAATTTGTCATTATTATTTTGTAAGCTATCACGTACTATGCTTAAAGCTTTCTTATCATCAATGGTAGGATAAAAGCTATTATAGTTTAGGCTGTTATTAAGGTAAGCTGAAAAAATCTCATAAGGACCATTTTTAGCAAGTTCTTCTGCATATTTGTTAGAGTGGAAATTTATCTTTTCAGGGATATAGAATATAAAGGCTATAAAACTAATTGATGCTAGGATAACTGCCGTAACCAAACAACATTTTCTATTAATATTATATGCTGCATTAATAATAGCTTTCCGTAAAATATAGGTAATAATAGCACTAACTATTAGAATTCCGCTAATGATCTCTATATAAGGCATAGATTCTTTAACTGTGCCGATAATTTCATGAGTATATACTAGATAATCAACGGCGATAAAATTAAAGCGAGTAACGAACTCATCCCAAAAAGTAAGCTCAGCTGCTGTGATAAATATTAGTGAAGCAATAAAACTGCAATAAAATAAGTAACAAAGTTGCGTGTAGACTAGCCTAAATCTTGATAATGCTAAGTTGCTTAGCATTATTAAAATTAACATTATCGGCAAAAAATAAGCGACAGAAATCAGATCATTAATTAAACCAAAAATAAACACTAAAGGCAATTCTATAAACGCAACTTGTTTATAGAATAATGCATAAGCACATAAAGCTATTCTGGTGAATGTTTGGAATATTAAGTAAGTTTTAGCAGTTAGTGATTTCATTGGTATTTATGATTATTTAGAAATTCATTTTTATTTTTTGGTGTTCATGGGCCGTGGAGGAGGCGTTGTTACATAGATCAGTTTCGTCTCTTTCATCCCGTAGCCTGCCACGTGATCCAGTATAAAGCCAAAGAAAGCGATCTTTTTGTATTTGTATTTTTTTCTGGATCCCGTGGACAAGCTATGGGATGACATTCTTTTACTTTTCCGGCAATAATATCTCTCTCTTACCTGTATGATTTGGCGGCGATACTATTCCTTCTTTTTCCATTTTTTCGACTAAATTGGCAGCTTTGTTATAGCCGATTCTCAGCGATCTTTGAATATAACTAATAGAAGATTTTCTCTCGTCACGCACTATCTGCACGGCTTTTTTATAAAGTACTTCATCTGAAGTGCCATCGCCGATGTCAATACTACTATTATCTTCATCAAGTTGTTCAGTTACGGCGGATATATATTCAGGTGTTCCTGTTTCTTTTAGATATTCAGTAATTTGCTCGATCTCAGATTCGTTAACGAAAGGCCCATGTACCCTAGTAATTTTAGAGGTATTGCCCATAAAGAGCATGTCACCCATACCAAGTAACTGCTCTGAACCTTGTTCACCTAAGATTGTACGGCTGTCGATTTTAGAGGTAACCTTAAAGCTGATACGACTTGGGAAGTTAGCCTTGATTACACCGGTAATAACATCTACCGATGGTCTTTGGGTTGCCATGATAATATAAATGCCTGCAGCTCTTGCCATTTGTGCAAGTCTTTGAATCAACATTTCGATATCTTTACCGGCAACTAGCATTAAATCAGCCATCTCATCAACGATCACCACTATAAATGGTAGTTTTTCCATATTCATTGCGACAGTTTCATAGATAGGTCTACCAGTCTCGGGATCAAAGCCTGTTTGAATTGACTTCTCAATTATTCTTCCCTCTTTAACAGCTTCCTGAAGCTTAGCATTATAGCCGGCAATATTCTTAACTCCAATATTGCTCATCATCCTATAACGGTTTTCCATTTCTTTAACTGCCCATTTGAGTGCTACTACTGCTTTAGCAGGTTCAGTTACAACGGGTGTTAATAAATGCGGTATTCCGTCATAAGCTGATAGCTCAAGCATTTTTGGGTCAATCATGATAAAGCGGCATTCTTCAGGAGTGTAGCGGTATAACAATGAAACGATCATAGCGTTAATTCCCACAGATTTACCTGAACCGGTTGTCCCTGCAACAAGCAAGTGTGGCATTTTGGCAAGATCGGCGATAAGCGGTTTACCTGCTAAATCCTTACCTAGGACTAAAGGCAACAATGTTGTTGTATCTTGATATTCTGGTGTTTCTATTAGCTCTTTCAGGCAAAAGAATTCTCGCTGTTTGTTAGGAAGCTCAATACCAAGCACATTCTTGCCTGGCACTACTGCTATCCTTGTTGATAGGGCTGAGAGCGAGCGAGCTATATCGTCGGATAACCCCACTACTCTTGAGGTTTTAGTGCCTGCTGCCGGCTCAAACTCATATAAAGTTACTACTGGACCTTGGCGTATGTTAATTATTTGTCCTTTCACACCAAAGTCATTTAGCACAGTCAGCAACTCTTTAGCTTTTTGCTTTAATTCTGACGATGAAGCACCTTTTATATGATGATTTTCAGGATTACGAAGTAACGAAATAAGCGGTAAGGCTGCTGCTTTATTCCGTGATGTTTTAGGAGCAGCAGGTTTATTAAAGAATTTTATAGGATTTACAGGTGCTGGTTTAGCCATAATAGACTTTGGTACTTCTATAAATTTTACTTTTTCACTTACCGGTTTTGTATAGGAAGAGGTAATATTTATTTTATTATTTGCTTTACCGGAAAATAATTTTGGCAAAGTTAATCGTGAAAATAGATTATAGAAAAAAGTTTGTATTTTGTATACTAAGAATTTAGCTAATTTAATGACAAAGCTACTTAAGAAAGTAAATTTAATTTCAAATAAAATAACAAATAGAATAAATGTAAAAAATACTAATAATAAATGAAGTTGATTTGTAAATTGTTTAAGAAAATGGAAAATAATTATACCAGCCGCTCCACCACCATTAGATGGTACAAACTCCAGATCAAAATCTGATAGTAAAGCTGCGGTGCTGAAAAGAGCAATTAGCATTACTGATATACGGATAAAGGATTTACGATATTTCTGTTGCCAGCAATTTTTTCCCCAAATAAAACAAGAAAGTGGTATTATAAAAGCTGCTACCCCAAAAAACTGATATAAGAAATCTGATAAATAAGAGCCAAAAACTCCTAATAAATTACTAGAATATCCAGCTGTTACTGAATTAAAAGATGGATCATCAAGCTTATATGATATAAGCAAAAGAATAGTAGCAAGACCGATTATTCCTAGAATAATCGCTTGTACTTTATTATTTGAAAGAAATTTGTTTAGGTAAAATAGCATTAAATACTTATTGATAGAAATTTACTATAACATACTATTTTGTAGTAAATTACACAAGAAAATTTACACCTTAAAAAAAAATGTTATACTAGGAGCTGTTAACAGCATATAAGTATACATGACCATAAAAATTCATTCTGAAAAGAATTTTGAGAAAATGCGGGCAGCTGGCAAGCTCGCTGCTGAAACACTTGATTTTATCACAGATCATGTAAAACCAGGTGTTACCACAAATAGTTTAAATGAGCTTTGTCATAATTTCATTATTTCACATAATGCTGTTCCTGCTCCTTTAAATTATAAAGGATTCCCAAAATCTATTTGTACCTCGATAAATCACATAGTTTGTCACGGAATTCCAAACGATAAGCCATTACGAAATGGTGATATAATAAATATTGATGTTACAGTGATTTTAGATGGTTGGTATGGTGACACTAGCCGTATGTATTATGTAGGTAGCGTAGCAATAAAGCCGAAACGTCTTATTCAGGTGACTTATGAAGCAATGATGAAAGGTATTGAGGTAGTAAAGCCAGGAGCAAGGCTCGGTGATATAGGTCATGCTATTCAAAGCTATGCTGAGAAGCATAATTATTCCGTGGTTAGAGATTATACCGGTCATGGGATCGGTCGTGTTTTTCATGATGAGCCGTCAATATTAAATTATGGTCGCAGTGGAACAGGGCTTGTTCTAGAAGAAGGTATGTTTTTTACTGTTGAACCTATGGTAAATGCCGGCGGATATGATACTATATTAAGTAGTTTAGATGGCTGGACTGTTACTACACGTGATAAATCATTATCGGCACAGTTTGAGCATACTATAGGCGTTACTAAAGACGGCTTTGAAATCTTTACATTATCCCCTAAAAAATTTAATTATCCTCCATATGTTAAACTATAAGCTCATGGAATTCTTTGATGGTGAAGCTGAGATAGTTCCCGAGATAGATATAAAAGAAGAGGAAACACCTCATTATATAGGTCATCGTAAAAGGGTGAAAGAACGATTGGTGACTTCAGGAGATGCCAATTTTTCTGATTATGCACTGTTAAAGCTAATGTTATTTTTAGTCTATTCCTCGTAAAGAGGTAAAACCTCTAGCTAAAAAATTACTGGAACAGTTTAGTAGCATTACTGATTTAATCAATATTGATAGAGAAAGATTATTTAGTATTAGTTGTACTAATGAGAATTTATATATTATATTTTGCGATAGTACGTGAATTAATAATTAGAGCATTAAAACAAAAAATAATAAATAGGAATATTATCGCCTCATGTGGCTCTTTGATCGATTATTTAAAAGTTAATATGGGTAATATGCGTCTTGAACAATTTCGTGTATTATTCTTGAATAAAAAAATATTTTTATTGCTGATGAGGTTTTAATCCAAGGAACTATTGATTAAGATGCTGTATATTCACGAGAAATAATTAAAAGAGCGTTGTTTAATGAGGCGAGTAATATTATACTTTTATACTTGTTCACAATCATCCAAGTGGGTAGCCCTGATCCTTCAAAAGTTGATAAGGTAATACCTTTCTTGAATAATCATGATGTACCACTAATTAGAATCCTTACAGATAGAGGAACGGAATATTGTGGCAAGGTAGAACATCATGCTTTTGAATTATATTTGGCTATAGAAAATATTGATCATACTAAAACTAAAGCACGTTCTCCTCAAACTAATGGAATATGCGAAAGATTACATAGAAC
>CAZJDC010000063.1:0-6437 GCA_964544715.1 uncultured Rickettsia sp.
AACATTAGATGGCTTTTAACTGATACGCAATTTTGCTAAGTGCAAAACTCCTGATATAAACAAGAGGGTTCGAGAAATTATTGCACAGGTAGCAACAGAATTAGGTATTAAAATCGAATATGAAGTAGTATCAAGCGGTCATATACACATTTCTGCTAATATTCCACCTCATATAAGAATCTATGAATTTGTATAAAAAGCGAGCAGCAGATCTTCAAAGAAGATGCAAGAAGAATTTCCAATATTAAAACAAAAGTACTGGGGTAGACATTTGTGGGCACGGGGTTACTTTAGTGCTACTAGTGGTAATGTGATTGATGATATAATTAATGAATATATTAATAAGCATACTGATGCACATGAATCAGACATGATTTCTAACATAAAACTCGAATAAGCTTTAGCTTGATATTCGACTGCTAGTCGCTATAATCAAACTTTTATCTCTCAGATGAGAGTGTTTGATTTTTTAGAATTAAGCCTATATCTTAATTTAATTAAAAATTCGTTAAATATGGAAGCTTATGTCAAATATAGATAAAGAAAAAGCTGTTGCTGCAGCTCTCGCACAGATTGAAAAAAGCTACGGCAAAGGCTCGGTTATGAAACTTGGTCAGTGTCCTAATATTGATATAGAAGCTGTATCAACTGGTTCGCTTGGGCTTGATATAGCTCTTGGAATTGGCGGTGTTCCTAAAGGAAGAATAATAGAGATATTTGGTTCTGAAAGCTCTGGTAAAACTACTCTCGCTTTACATTTAATTGCTGAAGCACAGAAAAAAGGTGGAACATGTGCATTTATCGATGCTGAGCATGCTTTGGATCCGGCTTATGCTAAAAATCTTGGAGTCAATATTGACGAGCTTATCATATCTCAACCTGATACAGGAGAGCAAGCTTTAGAAATTGCCGATACTTTAATTCGCTCCGGCGGTATTGATATGATAATAATAGATAGTGTTGCTGCTTTAGTACCAAAATCAGAGATTGAAGGCGAGATGGGTGATGCACAAATGGCTTCTCAAGCAAGATTAATGAGTCAGGCTTTGCGTAAACTTACTGCCTCAATTAACCGCACTAATTGTATTACTGTTTTCATCAATCAAATTAGAATGAAAATAGGTGTAATGTTTGGTAGCCCTGAAACTACAACCGGCGGTAATGCTTTAAAATTCTATGCTTCCATTAGGATAGATATCAGAAGAATCGGATCTATTAAGGATAAAGAAGAGTTAATAGGCAGCCAAACCAAAGTAAAAGTGGTAAAAAACAAAGTATCCCCACCATTTAAAACAGCAGATTTCGACATAATGTATGGCTCAGGTATCTCAAAAGAAGGTGAAATAATCGACCTTGGAGTGAAGCTTGATATAATAGAAAAATCAGGCTCTTGGTTTTCTTATAATAGTGTACGTATCGGTCAGGGGCGTGAAAATGTTAAACAATATTTAAAATATAATCCACAAATCTCTAATGAAATTGAGAAGCTGGTACGAGAAAAATCATCTAAAGTCACTAATATAAATTTTGAACAAGAGGAGGAAGTAAATGATTGATTTAAGGGGTCAAACAGCGTTGATTACTGGAGCTTCAGGAGGTATAGGAGGTGCTATTGCAAGGCAGCTTCATAAGCTTGGAAGTCATGTAATTATAAGCGGTAGTAATGAGGAAACATTAAAAGTTCTTGGAAATGATTTAAAAGATAATTACACTATTAAAATCTGTAATCTTACAAATGCTGAAGAGTGTGGCAATTTAGTGGCTCAAATAGAAAAGCTAGATATTTTAGTCTGTAATGCCGGTATCACCAAAGATACGCTAGCAATAAGAATGAAAAATGAAGATTTTGATCAGGTTATTGATATTAATTTAAAAGCAAATTTCATTTTAAATCGTGAAGCAATAAAAAAGATGATGACCAATAGATACGGACGCATAATTAACATAGCCTCAATAGCAGGAGTTTCAGGTAACCCTGGACAAGCTAACTATTGTGCTTCTAAAGCAGGTTTAATCGGTATGACAAAGTCGCTTGCTTACGAGGTTGCAACTAGAGGCATCACAGTTAATGCAGTAGCTCCAGGTTTTATTAAATCTAATATGACTGATAAATTAAATGATGAGCAGAAAGAAGCTATAACACGAAAAATCCCGAAAAGAACATATGGTATGCCTGAAGATATAGCAAACGCAGTTGCATTCTTAGCAAGTAATCAATCTTCATATATTACAGGTCAAACCATCCATGTAAATGGTGGAATGTTAATGGTATAAAATTTTATGCTGGCATAAAACAATTTTTTATGCTAGAAGTTCTTTTAAAGCTAAAATAGCTATGAATACTAAGTATTCATAGCTATCTTAAAATATTCAACTTATGTATATAAATATACAAACTAATAAATAATGATTTATGGAGTTCAAAATTATGAGTAAAGTGGACAATATCGAGCAGGAAGTTATCAAAATTATTGCTGATAATCAAGGAAAAAAAATTGAAGAAATCAGCGTGGACTCGCGATTTGCAGAAGATTTGGGAGTAGATAGTTTGTCTACAGTAGAAATAATGATGGAAATAGAAAAGGAATTTGGAGTCGATATTCCTGATGAAGAAGCAACTAAGATAAAAAAAGTAGCAGATGTTGTTAACTATATAAAAGACCATAAATCTTAATCTGTATTAAATTAAGACCTAATAAAAAATAATTAAAAATGTTGAATCAAAACATAAATAAAAGAGTAGTTATTACTGGTCTTGGGATGATTACCCCAGTTGGACTTAATGTTAAGTCATCTTGGGATAAGATAGTACAAGGAGTAAGCGGTATAAAAACTATTACAGCATTTGACACCTCTAAACTTGCATGCAAAATTGCAGGACTATTAAACCATCCTGAAGATGATGGCTTCAAACTTGAGAAGTTTACGCAAACTGAAGATGTAAATAGATTGAGTAAAATGGATAAGTTTATCCATTATGGCGTTGCAGCTGCAACTGAAGCAATTGAAGATAGTGGATGGTTACCAGAGGATCAAAAATCACGTGATAGAACTGGTTTAATATTGGGTTCAGGAATTGGCGGTCTTAAAATGATCGAAGATACTTCCGTAAAGCTTCATCAAGAAAATAATGGTAAGGTTAACCCATTCTTTATTCCAGCTTCCTTAATTAATCTTTTATCAGGTCTTGTTTCAATAAAATACGGCTTTAGCGGTCCAAATCAAGCTGCAGTAACAGCTTGTTCCACAGGAGCACATGCTATAGGCGATGCTATGCGTATGATAAAGCATGGCTATACTGATGTCATGATCGCAGGTGGTGCGGAAGCTCCGGTAACTCCTGTTGGAGTTGCAGGTTTCGTAGCAGCGAGAGCCTTATGTACTAAATATAATGATAATCCTGAAAAAGCATCAAGACCTTGGGATAAGGATCGAGGTGGTTTTGTTATGGGCGAAGGAGCTGGCGTTGTAGTTTTAGAAGAGTACGAACATGCTATACGTCGTGGTGCTAAAATTTATGGTGAAGTCGTAGGATACGGTTCTACTGGTGATGCATATCACATGACAGCTCCTCATCCTGAGGGAAGAGGAGCTTATAGAGCAATGCATGAAGCACTACAAGATGCTGGTATAACTCCTGATATCATTGACTATATTAACGCACACGGTACTTCTACTGATATAGGTGATGAGATCGAATTGAATGCCGTTCAGAGATTATTTTTAGAAGATAACCCTAAAGTTTTAATGTCTTCCACTAAATCTTCAATAGGTCATTTACTTGGTGCTGCAGGCAGTGTTGAGTTTATCTTTGGAACACTTGCAATTAGAGATCAGATTGCACCACCTACCCTAAATTTAGAAAATCCAATGGACGAAGTGAAGTTAGACCTAGTTACACTGAAAGCTAAAGAAGCTAAAATAAACTACGTACTTTCCAATTCTTTCGGATTTGGTGGCACTAATACTAGTTTAATAATTAAGAAAATTTAAAGTCATTGCGAGGAAAGACAGGATTTGTTAGGTGGATCAGTTTTTCCCTTGCATCCCCCATCCCCCCCCACGACTTAATCACGGGATCCAGTAAAAATACTAATAATATTAGTATTTTTTATTATTTTTTCTGGATTGTTGCAATGCTCCTTGCAGTCACTTGCCATGACGACTTGGTACCCCCCCACACAACAAAGGCCGCTTTTAGTTAAGAATGACATATGAAACATACAATAACATTAACGTATCCATTAGAATCCAAAGAAACAACCTACGCTTATATTATATTTTATTTACTGGATGCCGTGGATGAACACAAGCCACGGCATGACATAGTCCTATGACTCCAATTTATTATATTAAAGATGGTAATTTAAGCTTTGCCGACAAAGTAATTTTGTCTGATTTAGAGCTTTATTTATATAAAGGCGATAAGATTTGTCTGATAGGTTGCAATGGCTGCGGTAAATCAAGTTTAATGAAAGTAATATCGGAAGATTATGAGTTAGATAATGGAGAATTATTCAAAGATCCTGCAATCACAACCGGATATTTAAAGCAAGATCTCGCTATCAAACTTAATTCTAATGTTTATGATTTCATTTTAGATCAGAACAGCAAAAATGAAATAGATAAGTATGAAATAGATATAATATTAGAAAAGATACAAATCAACGGCACAGATAACCTTGCCACCTACTCAGGGGGACAGCTTAGAAGAGCTAGCCTTGCTAAAGCCTTAATATTAGCACCAGAAATATTATTGCTTGATGAGCCAACTAACCATTTAAATATTGAAACAATTGCATGGCTGGAAGGATACGTTAAATCATATAATGGTGCGATTATTTGCGTTAGTCATGATAGAACTTTTTTATCAAATGTGACTAATAAAATTTGGTGGCTTGATCGTGGACATTTACGAAAATCCGATAAAGGATTTAAATATTTTGAGGAATGGCAAAATATTATTTTAGAGCAAGAAGAAGCAGCTCTTCGCAAATTAAATAAAAAATTAGCTCAAGAAAACGATTGGTTAAATACAGGAGTTACAGCTAGACGTAAGCGTAACCAAAAAAGGCTTGCCCAGCTAAAGTCTTTAAGGGAGATAGCAAGAGAACATGCTGCAAAGCTATCTCGTTCAAAACAAAGAGTACAAGCTGAGCTTGAAGAAAATACAGCTAAAAGTAAGTTTACTATCGAAGCTGATAATGTTAGCTTCAGCTATAAAAATTCTAAAATTATCGATAATTTTAGCTTTCGGGTTAAAAAAGGCGAAAAGATCGGAATAATCGGAGCAAATGGCTCAGGGAAATCTACTTTCATCAAATTATTAACCAAACAACTTACTCCTGAAATCGGCAAAATTATATATGGTGGTAATTTAGATATTTCATATTTTGATCAGCATAGAGAAAAACTAAACCCTAATCATACTTTGCAGCAAACTTTATGTCCTACTGGCGGGGATCAGATATTTTTACCGAATGATAAAACTATGCATATTTCGGGCTATTTAAAGCAATTTATGTTCGACCCTAAGCTACTCAATGCTAAAACAGCTATTCTATCAGGAGGTGAGGCTAACAGGCTATTACTTGCAAAAATTTTAATTAACCCTGGCAATTTGCTTATCCTAGATGAACCAACTAATGATTTAGATATGGATAGTTTAGAGATTCTTTTAGACATACTTGCATATTATTCCGGCACTTTAATAGTAGTTAGTCATGACCGCGATTTCTTGGATAGGTTAGTGACACGTACTTTAGTCTTTGCTCAAGGTAAAATTCATGATGTAACAGGCGGATATGAAGATTATAAACAATATTTTACTGCGAGTCCTACAACTAAAAAAATCTCAAAGCCTATAACTCCTACTTCTAGTCCTAAAGAATTACAAAACAAAAAACTATCTTACAAATATCAACGTTTGCTTGAAACATTACCAAATGAAATTGAAAAATTAGAAGTTTCAATTAAAGCTTTAGAAAAGCAACTTGAGGATAGTAATCTATACCTTGCAAGCCCCAAAAAATATAATCAAATCACCACTCAACTAGTTAATGATAAAAATAAGCTTGATGAGTTATTAGACCAATGGCTCACAATATAAAGTTAATGTTTGTTAACAAATGCTTGACTTAAATTTTACTATTTGCTAACGTTTTTTTGCAATGAGCGCAATAGATATAAAAGGTTATTGTGAGTAATAAAAAAAATGTAAGCGAAAAACAGGTAATTGATCTTCAAATTTCTAATAAAATTAAATCTGTCTAATACTGAACTGAAAAATCAAGACAAAATTGATTAAATTTTGTTTCCTATTTTTATCATTTTCTAAGCAGCTAATTGATAATAATTTTGTGTATAATTAAGATTACTACATGACAATTTTTAGAGATGTAAGGACTAAAGGATTGAATTAGTCAGTAAGTGTAAGT
>CAZJDC010000064.1:0-6263 GCA_964544715.1 uncultured Rickettsia sp.
ACAACATTTTGTTGACTTCTATCGCTGGAGTAGCAAAGACAAGTTTGATAGAAGCTGATTTACGTAAGTGCATCTTTTTAGAGAAAGCAGCAAAAATATCAAATAATAATATACAAATAATTAATCAAAGAATTGAAAAAACAGAAATAAGCTGTAATATACTAACCTGTAGAGCTTTTGCTAATTTAAATACAATATTTGATTGCACAAAAAATATCTTGGTGCAAAATAAATTATTGCTTCCAAAAGGAAAAAGATATTTATCTGAAATAAATGAAGCTAAAAAAAAATGGTTATTTAAGTGTTTAATAAACCAAAGTATAACTTCAAAAGAAAGTAGAATTTTAGAAATTAGCGACTTAACAAAAATAATATGACTGTAAAAGTAATTTCTGTAGTTAATCAAAAAGGAGGGGTAGCTAAAACTACTACCACTGTAAATTTAGCTACTGCTCTTGCAGCTATGGATAAAAAAGTTTTGGTAATAGATCTTGATCCTCAAGGTAATAGTAGTACTGGTTTTGGTGTTAGTCAACAACAACGAAAAAATACTATATATCAAGCACTAACAAATTTAATCAAATTAAAAGATACAATAATCGCTACTAATATTCTTCCAAATTTAGAAATAATCACCTCAAATACTAATCTATCTGCCGCTGAGCTAGATTTAATAGAATTAAAAGAACGCGAGTATATTTTAATGAAGTTATTAGAAGAAATAAAAGTATTATATGATTACATAATTATTGACTGTCCTCCTTCGTTAAATTTATTAACAATAAATGCTTTAGTTGCAGGTGATGAAGTATTAATTCCAATGCAATGTGATTTTTACTCTTTGGAAGGACTAAGTCATTTGCTAAAAACAGTTGAAATTGTAGAAAAAAGATTAAATCCTAAGATAAGAATTGCAGGTATATTATTTACAATGTATGATAGGCGTAATCGTTTAACTGAACAAGTAGAAGAAGATGTAAGAAATTGTTTAGGGGACTTAGTATTCAAAACTGTAATTCCTAGAAACATTAAATTATCTGAAGCCCCGTCATATGGAAAACCTGCTATTATATATGATTATAAATGTGCAGGAGCAGTTGCGTATATGGAACTTACAAAAGAAATTTTAGGAAGATATAATGAAAAATAAAGGATTAGGTAGGGGCTTGTCTTCATTATTAGGAGAAGAGGTCATATCTACAGAAAAAGAAAGTGTGGAAATAGTACAAATTATAAATATTGATAGAATAAAACTGAATGAAAATCAGCCTAGAAAGCATTTTGAATATGATAAAATAAAAGAACTATCGGATTCTATATTAAATAATGGTTTACTACAACCTATTATTATTGATAATAATTTTCAAATTATAGCAGGTGAGAGACGCTGGCGTGCATGTAAATTAGCAAAAATTTCTGAGATACCGGTAATTATAAAAAATTTAGATGCTAAAGAAAGCATGGAAATAGCATTAATTGAGAATATACAAAGATCAGATTTAACAGTTATGGAAGAAGCTCGTGGCTTTAAATATCTTGTAGAAAATTTTAATTACACAGCAGAAAAATTAGCGGAGAGGCTTGGTAAAAGCCGTAGCCATATATCCAATTTGTTAAGACTCAATAATTTACCGCAATCTATTCAAAATAAATTAGATGAAAATATACTTAGTATGGGACATGCTAGATGCTTAATAAACCATGAGCATGGAGAAGTAATAGCAAACTATGTTATAGACAATGAATTGAATGTGCGTCAAACAGAAGAATTAGTAAGACAATGGTCTAAAAATGAATATACGAAGTATCTTGATAAGAATAAACTAGGAAAACAGCTTTTAAAAAAAAGAACAGAAGATAATGATTTACAATCATTAGTAAAAATTTTGTCAGAAAAATTTAATATAAAAGTGACAATAGAGAACTATCCTTTGGGAGGAAAGTTAATATTTCATTATAAAGATTTAAAAGAATTGGATAAAATTTTATTAGAGTTAAGTTAATACAAGGAAATAAATAATTTATGTCATCTCAATATATTTATGAAATAAATACTTTAAGTAAAACTATAAATGGTAAAAAAATTTTCAAAGAAACAAATTTATCTTTTTTACCCAGTGCTAAAATTGGAATAATAGGACAAAATGGAGTAGGTAAGTCTACTTTATTGAAAATTATGGCAGGTATAGATAAAGAGTTTGATGGTAAAGCAGTACCGGCATCTAATATAAAAGTAGGTTATTTACCTCAAGAACCATACCTTGATCCAAATAAAAACGTGTTTGATAATATAATGGAAGGTCTGCATGAGAAAAAGAAACTTATCGATGAATTTAATGAAATAAGTAATAAGCTGGCTACTGAAATTACTGATGAAGAAATGAATGAGCTTTTGAATAGACAAGCAGAATTACAAGAAAAAATAGATAACTGTGGTGCGTGGGATTTAGAGAGAGAAATAGAAATTGCAATGCTTACATTACGTTGTCCATCACAAGAGGCAAATATTAATGAAATTTCGGGTGGAGAAAAAAGAAGCGTTGCTTTATGTAAGCTTCTTTTAGAAAAACCTGATATGTTATTACTTGATGAGCCGACAAATCATTTAGATGCAGAGTCGGTTTCATGGCTTGAGAATTATCTTAAAGAATATAAAGGTACAGTAATAGTTATTACACATGATCGTTACTTTTTAGATAATGTTACAGAGTGGATATTAGAAATAGATCGAGGACATTGTGTTCCATGGAAATCAAATTATAGTTCGTGGCTCGAACAAAAACAAGCAAATCTAGAATTAGAAAGCAAAGAAGAGGATGATAGAAAAAAACAATTAAATCGTGAACTAGAATGGATTCGTCAAGCTCCAAAAGCAAGACAATCAAAAAATAAAGCCCGTATTACTGCTTATCAAGAATTGTTAAATAAACAACAAGAACAAAAGAGTGATCCTACTCAAATAATCATACCTAATGGTCCGCGTCTTGGTGATTTAGTTATTGAAGCAGAACACATAGCTAAAAAATATAATAATAAAACGCTTTTATCAGATTTTAGTTTTAAAGTTCCACGTGGAGCGATTGTAGGGATAATAGGACCAAATGGTGCAGGTAAAACTACATTATTTAATATTATTACAGGTAAAATAGAACCTGATAAAGGCTCTATTAAAATTGGTTCAACAGTAAAATTAGGATATGTTGACCAGTCGCGTGACCATTTGGATGGTAATAAAACTGTTTGGGAAGAAATTGCAGAAGGATTAGATGAATTACAGCTTGGTAGCAGAACAGTTAAAAGTAGAGCATATTGTGCAGCTTTTAATTTTAGAGGAAGTGATCAGCAAAAAAAAGTTGGACAGCTTTCTGGAGGGGAGCGTAATAGGGTACATTTAGCAAAGCTATTAAAAAAAGGAGCAAACGTTATATTATTAGATGAACCATCTAATGACTTAGATATTGATACGTTAAGAGCTCTTGAAGATGCAATTTTGGATTTTGCAGGTTGTATATTAGTAATTAGTCATGATAGATGGTTTTTAGATAGGATAGCCACCCACATTATTGCATATGATATAAAAGGTAATGCAACTTGGTTTGAAGGAAATTATCAGGATTATCACGAATATATGTTAAAAATAAATGGAGAAAATACTTTAAACCCTCAATATAAGCATAAAAAATTAATTTAAATATGTCACCAACACAAATATTAATCGTTTTATTGATAGGATTGTTTGTAATAAAACCTGATGATATTCCTATGCTTATTAAGCAAATAAAAAAAATCAAATCTTATTTTAGTAATAATGGACAAACAAATGATATATCAGAAATGGAACAATTAAATTTCTATATACAAAAAATTATTAGTATAGAGGGGTGTTATGATGGTGATTATAGTTTAGTGCAAATAAAAGAAAAATATACTAAATTAGTAAAATCAGTTATAAGTAATGATTTAAACAATATTAATTTGTAAACGTCAATTTTTATCTATTACTTAAAGCTGCATTGCAAATAAGATAAAATTATTATATAATTCCTTAAAACAATACCAATGGTTATTTTATATTATGTTAGACATACTTCTTTTTGTGCACATTACTATCGCAATATTATTGATTATAGTTATTCTAATGCAACGTAGCGGTTCAGATGGAATTAGCAGTATAAGTGGTGGGGGAAATATGGGAGTAATCAGTGCTAAGACAGCAAATAATTTTCTTACTAAGAGCACTGTAATACTTGCGTCATTATTTTTAATAAATGCAATAATACTTGCTAATCTTTCTTCTCAGAAGAAATCGGATTTAATATCTAAAATCAATGAAATTGAAGAAAATCAAGTAGATAACAGTTTGCCTATAGCTAAATAAATTATAATAAAAAATTATGCAAAAAATAATAAAGTTAAAAGATTTAAGAGTAGGCAACGATTTACCTTTTACTTTGATTGCAGGACCTTGTCAAATTGAAGGGCTAGATCATGCTTTATTTATGGCAGAAAAACTAGTTAAATTAACTACCAAACTTAATATTCCATTTATATATAAGTCTTCTTTTGATAAAGCTAATAGAACTTCTATAAATGGTGCTAGAGGTCTTGGAATTAATAAAGGCTTGGAAGTTTTAGCAGAAGTAAAAAGAGCATTTAACTGTCCTATAGTTACTGATGTTCATAGTGACAATCAATGTGCTGAGGTAGCTGAAATAGTTGATATGTTACAAATCCCGGCATTTTTGTGTAGACAAACAGATTTACTTCAGGCTGCAGTATCGACCGGAAAGATAGTCAATGTAAAGAAAGGTCAATTTTTAGCTCCTTGGGACATGAAAAACGTATATGAAAAACTAGAATCATTTGGAGCAAAAGATATATTATTAACAGAACGCGGTACATGTTTTGGTTATAATAACTTAGTATCAGATATGCGTAGTATTGCAATAATGGCTGAGCTAGATACTCCTGTAATTTTTGATGCTACTCATTCCGTGCAGCAGCCTGGCGGGCTTGGAGGAAGTACTGGTGGAGAGCGTAAATATGTAGAGTTGCTCGCAAAAGCTGCGGTTGCAGTAGGTGTTGCTGGTCTTTATATGGAAGTACACCAAGATCCGGATAATGCTCCAAGTGATGGTCCATGCATGATTAGGCTAGATAATTTAGAGCGTGTCCTTACAAAGCTTAAAAAATATGACGCAATTAGTAAATAAAAGCTGTAGTGATAACTTATAAAGAATTTGAAAATGTTGAGCTACGTTCAGGAACAATTACCAAACTCGAAGAGTTTCCAAGAGCTAAAAAGACAGTATTTAAGGTTTGGGCTGATTTGGGTAAAGAAATCGGGATTTTACAAACATCAGCACAAATAACAAAACATTACACATCTTAAGAATTAATAGGTAAATCCATAGTTGGTTGTGTAAATATTTAGGAGCAAAAATATTGCCGGCCTTCTTATTGTAATTTTTATTAATAGGGTTTCCTGATTCTAATAATGATATATGTTTAGTCACGATTGATTCCAAAACCAAATATCCTCCTATTTTATAGTTAATTTTTTGCCTTTCGATGTAGCAATTCTATAACTTTCAGTATTCAATTCAAGAATTGAAGAATGGTGAACCAATCTGTTAATAGCTGCTGACGTAGTCATTTTATCTTTAAAAAAAGTATTCCATTTTGGAAAAATTAAATTGCTAGTAATTAATAATACACTATGCATTTCATAACGTTCAGCTAATAAGGTAAATAAAACATCAGTTTCTTCATGATTATACGGTACATATAATATATCATCAATTATCAGTATTTCAAAATAATCAAATTTTTAAATAATTTGCTTAAGTTTTAAACTAACCTTTGCTTCTAGTAATTGTTGAACCAAATTAGCTGTTGTTGTATATAACACACGCCTACCGGCCCAAGACACCACTCCACGTTGCTAAACTATACTAAGATGGCTTTTGCCAGTGTCAGGATTGCCAAAAATCAGTATGTTTTCATAGCGATCTATAAATTCTCCTTGTGCAAGACTATTGGATCTTAGTTGACGATAATCCTGGGATACACTTATCTCGAGAGAGTGTTGCTTGCTTCAGCAAGCTGGCAATACGTTGCTGTTGTCTATGTTCTAACTCACGTATGTGTTATAACTCTTGTAAGGATAATCTATATATGTTTTCTTTTCTTGCTCAAAGCTTTCTGCAACTGATTTATAGCATGATGCAAAAGTAGGGAAGCGAGTAAATTATTTAGCGGTT
>CAZJDC010000065.1:0-6236 GCA_964544715.1 uncultured Rickettsia sp.
ACTTCCCTTCGCCTAAAGGCGAGGGATTTTTGATCCCCGTAGGGGGACATTAATAGAGATAATTAGTATATAATGTTTGAGTTTTAGTTTACATCTTATAAGATCTCATATTTGATAGTTCATGGTATGTTATTATGAATAAGTTTTTTAAATTCAAAATTATTTATATTTTTATGTTAGTTTTTTTACAAAATCCACCAGAAGTACAAGGGGAAGATTTAGAGCTAGAGAGAAATGATGAAAAAATTTTTACGTACATATATGATAATCAGATATGGCAAAAAGGTTCTGGGACTGGTTCTTATAAAGAATATACAGAAGAGTATAGAAAAATTTTACAAGAATATTTCTATGATCCAAAATTTCATACTATTGTTGATTACGGTTGTGGAGACTGTCAAATAATGGAATTAATAGATATTCCAAGTGATAAAGTTTATATAGGTCTTGATGTAGTAAAAAGTGTTATAGAAAATGACAAAAAGTTATTCGCCAAGGATGAGGATAATGTAAGATTTTATAAAATAGATAATTTTGATAAAATTGATGACCTAAATTTATTGTCAGGGGATTTATTAATAGTTAAAGATGTTTTTATACATTGGCCAAATGCTAAAATTCAAAAATTTTTAGATACAGTTTTACCAAATTTTAAATACGCTTTAATAACTAATGATTCGCTAAAAGAAAAATTCACTAGAGATATACAATTAGGGCATTTTAGAGCGGTAGATATTACAAAAGAACCTTTCAGATTTAATAAAAATATTAAGTTAATTAAAGAATATTCTTATTATAGTACTGAATATAACCTAGATATACCAAAAACTATTTACTTATATACTAACCCTTCTCAAATTCAAGATTGATATTTAAAGGTGCACTAAAATTTATAATAAAGGTAGCATTATGAGTATTTTAATTAAAGAGTTAATTACGAAGCTAGAGAATTTTGTTTATTGTCTTCAAATCAATTTAGCTAGCAGTGAACAGCTAAACTTAATACACAGCGATCATATTATAAGAAATGAAGACATAATTTTTTACCTAATTCTGGTTTAGATTTAAAAAAAGCAGAATTTAATGATTCAGCACAAAATCAAGTAATTATTGAGGGTATTTTTGAAGAAAAAGGAATTACGGCAGAAATGAATTTAAAAATGCTGTTGTTACAATTATATTATATAATAATGGCATTTTTGAGCATTTTATTAAATATTATTGCACTTATATATACAAAATATGATTTAAACATTTTAATGTATTTAAAGCCTGAAACAATAAAATATAACCAAACTATAATTAATCGATATAGCAAAACATGTAGAGTGAGTTTTGGTAATAGTGAATGCAAAATAAATAAGAGCTTATTATAGAGTAGTATACAAAATTAAAGAAATTCTCAAAGAAAATTTAAGAATAAAAAATTTAGATAAAGAAAATGGCTATTATAACGGTGGTCAAATTATATTTGATGATAATCTTTTTAGTAGTAAAGTTTTAAATAGCTTCGGTGATTTGTTTATACTAGAAGATATCATACCTGATTATCCTCTAAGGATACTCAAGAAGTAAAAATTATATCAGGATGTGATAAATATTTTATAACTTGTTGCAATAAATTTAATTATGCTATAAATTTTAGAGGTGAACCGCTAATACCTGAGAAAGGTTTTATAAATTCACATTTAATATAATAATGAAACAAAGCTTTATAAAAGTGATTTTTAATGAATTAAAGACTATATGTTCAAAACAAACAACAATATAGAGAAAAAGAAAGCAGTAGCATTGTTTGACTATTGTGAAATAGTAAAAGCTAATTTAGCATGTACGTTTCAAAAAATAATAAGAGAATATGAAAGAGACTAAAAGTTTTTTTACAAGCAATAATAGATTAAACAAAGGTTATGCTAAAAACTTTAATTCTAATGAAATAGATAAAAATTTTTATCGTAAAAAATTTGAGCATATATTGCCGCCAATTGACACAGTTACCGAATATGAAAATATTTATCCAGGTACTTTGGAAAAAGTAGTAAACATGGCACAAAAAGAGCAATCTCATAAGCATGAAGTGGAATTACAAAATTTAAAAACAAAGGAAAAAGTTGCTAAATTAACTAGAGTTTGTCTAACAATATTTGGTATTTGTGCTTTATTGGTATTAGGGATTTGTTGAATTATATCTTTCCCATTTTTTAAAAAAATATATAAAAATAAAGATAAAATATTTATTTACTTGTAAATAAGAGTAAAATAAGCTAAATGCAATATAAATTAACATAAGACGGAGTAGTTTTATTTCTAAAAATAATTTTCCTAAAGCTAATAGAGAAATCAGAGCTAGAGAAGTTCGTTTAGTAGGCGAAAATGGTGAGATGTACGGCATCGTAAATATTAGGCAAGCACTTGATATGGCTGAAAGAGCTGCTCTTGATTTGGTTGAGATAGCGCCAAATGCTAAGCCTCCTGTATGTAAAATTTTAGATTTCGGTAAATTTAAGTACGAAAGCAAAAAGCGTTTGCACGAAGCACGTAAAAAGCAAAAAATAGTCGTACTGAAAGAAATGAAATTCAAACCTAATATTAGTATAGGTGACTTTGAAACTAAACTAAGAAAGATAAAAGAATTTCTAAAAGATGGTGATAAAGTAAAAATCTCTTTATGGTTTAAAGGTAGAGAAATTCTTCATAAGGATGTTGGTGAAGAATTATTTAAACGTATAGAAGTAGGATTAGAGGGACTTGCTAAAATCGATCAGCAGGCTAAAATGGAAGGCAAACAAATGATCATGATAGTTAGCCCTGACAATAAGGTGTAATAAGACTATTATCCCTCACAATTGTATATCGGGATCTTGTATTACATTCCGTATCCTGAGATCCCAGTGTTCAAGCCATGGGGTGATATACATAATCATACATAAAAACACTAATAAACAATCAAAACTATAAACAAATTATGCCAATCAAAATTTTAATGCCTGCTTTATCTCCAACTATGACAGAAGGAAATTTAGCAAGGTGGTTAAAAAAAGAAGGGGATAAAATTAATCCCGGGGAAATAATCGCTGAAATCGAAACTGATAAAGCAACTATGGAAGTGGAGGCGGTTGATGAAGGCACTTTGGCTAAAATAATCATTCCTCAAGGTAGTCAGAACGTGCCTGTAAATTCATTAATTGCTATATTAACTGAAGATGGAGAAGAATTATCCAGAATTGAAGAATTTATAGCAAACAACAATACTCACTCGCATAAAAAAGAAGAAATATCAAAACCTGTTGAAAATACAACTGCTCAAACTGTTAAAGAAGAGAATGTACCGATCGCTTTAGATCAAAACAATCTCAAGGTATTTGCTTCGCCTTTAGCTAAGAGACTTACAACAATTCAAAATGTGAGACTTGAAGATATTAAAGGTAGTGGACCGCATGGCAGAATAATAAAACAAGATGTACTATCGCATCAAGGCGGCTCAAAAGCCTTAAGCAATAAGATAGTCAGTAGAAATCCTGAAGAATATCGTTTAGTACCAAATAATAATATACGTAAAATTATATCTAAGCGTCTTCTTGAGTCAAAACAAACAGTTCCACATTTTTATTTATCAATAGAATGTAATGTTGATAAGTTACTAGATATAAGAGAAGATATTAATAGGTCTTTTGGCGATGATAAATCCACAAAAATATCAGTTAATGACTTTATTATCCTAGTTGTTGCTAAAGCTTTGCAAGAAGTGCCGAACGTTAATGCATCGTGGGGGGATAATGCTATTAAATATTACAATAATGTTGATATTTCAGTAGCAGTAGCAATTGAAAATGGCCTTGTTACTCCGATAATTAGAAATGCTAATCAGAAAAATATTGTAGAGCTATCTAGTGAAATGAAGTGGTTAATCAAGAAAGCTAGAGCAAATAAATTAACCCCGGAAGAATTCCAAGGCGGAGGGTTTACTATTTCAAATCTTGGTATGTATGGTATTAAAAATTTCAATGCTATAATTCACCCGCCACAAAGTTGTATAATGGGTGTTGGTAGTGGCTCAAAACGTGCTATAGTCCAAAATGATCAAATAAGTATAGCAACAATTATGGATATAACTCTTTCTGCTGATCACAGAGTAGTGGATGGAGCAGTTGGAGCAGAATTCTTAGCCACATTTAAGAGGTTTATAGAAAGCCCGGCGTTATTATTGTTATAGGTCTCGTGCACCGTCATTGTTTCTATGTAATTCCCACGGAAGCGGGAATCCACCAGCATAAGGTGAAATAATCTAAGCTTATAGTTTTAAAAACTTACAGTATACATGCTTTTTTTCTGCATTCCCGCCGTTGCTGGAATGACATAATGGTATGTGTACTGCCAACGGTATGACAATCTCACCAATAAATCACAAAATAGAATAATATGAATATTTCAAGCTTTTCAGATAATCTAACAAAAATTTTAGGTAAATATGAGGATTTAAGTGAAAAACTATCTTCAGGAATAGGAGGGGAAGAATTTGTTAAAGCTTCCAAAGAGTATGCTGACCTTGAAGATGTTGTCCAAAAAATTAAAGAATATAATAAAGCTAAAGTTGCACTTGAAGAAGCAAATAATTTTAAGCAAGAACCTGGTTTAGACAAGGCAACTTTAGAAATGATTGAGGAAGAAATACACACTCTTGAAGATTCGTTGCCAGGTCTTGATCGTTCGGTGAAAATAGCATTACTGCCAAAAGATGAAGATGATAGTAAAAGTGCTATTATTGAAATTAGAGCAGGAACAGGCGGTGAAGAGGCTGCACTTTTTGCTGCTAAGTTATTTAATATGTATCAGAGATATGCAGAGTTAAAAGGGTGGTGTTTTGAAATATTATCTATTGATGAGACAGGAATAGGTGGATATAAAGAAGTTTCAGCATCTATAAAAGGTAAAGATGTATTCTCTAAGCTTAAATTTGAATCAGGAGTCCATAGAGTGCAGCGTGTTCCCGAAACTGAATCACAGGGGCGTATTCATACTTCGGCTGCTACTGTTGCTGTACTTCCTGAAGTAGAAGATGTTGATATTAAGCTTGAGGACAAAGATTTAAGGATTGATACTTATAGAGCTTCAGGAGCAGGAGGGCAACACGTTAATACAACTGATTCTGCTGTCCGAATAACCCATATACCTACTGGTATTACTGTAGCACTACAAGATGAAAAATCTCAACATAAAAATAAAGCTAAGGCATTCAAGATCTTACGTGCTAGAATATATGAAGAAGAACGTAGAAAAAAAGATCAAGAAAGGGCTGATAATAGACGTGAGCAGATAGGTTCAGGGGATCGTTCGGAGCGTATACGTACTTATAATTTCCCACAAGGACGTGTATCGGATCATCGAATAAATCTTACTCTTTATAAAATAGATGAGGTAATTAACGGGCAGTTAGACGAATTTGTTAAGGCTTTAATTGCACATGATGAGGCTAAAAAACTTTCAGATATATAGAGAGTTTACATTATTGGAGGAATCTCAGAGTAAAACAAGCAAAGAGTTAGCAAAAGAAAGATTAAAAGTTGCAAAACTAAAATTTAAAGCTGAAAAGCTTGGCTTTGAATTGGATAATAGTACGATAAAACAGTTATCAGTAGTTTGTTCAAATTATAGAAGAAAAAAAACAAGCGACAAAGAAAGCTGGATTTATAAGTAAAGATGGTGAAGTAGAGCTAACAAATTATAATAAATATGTATTAAAACAAACTGCGAAAAATGCCGGATTTATAGATGAAGACGGTAAGGTAAATGTCAAAGCTTATAGTAAGTACGTCAAAGAAAAGACAGCAAAAAATGATGGATTTATTTATAATGGTAAAGGAAATATTAATGCTTGTAAGAAGCATTTAAAAGAACAAAAAATAAAAAAAGTAGAAAACGATAATTATCTAAATATCAATAAATCGCATTATTTAGACATGGAATAGGAAAGATATTTAATTTTAGCTAGAATGAGTCAAAAATTTAGTGTTAAAATTATAGCTTAAGTTAAATAGGTAGTGACTATTGACTAGAGAAGTGCTAAATTAAGAATAAAAACTTATGCCAAATCCGTATTCATACGATTAAGAGAAAGAGTAATAAGATGTATAGATTTTGGAGAATCAGTAATCAAAGTAAGTAGATTATTTAATCTAAGTCAAAAAGTTATATTTGATTGGAAGAAGTTAAGGAAATAAACGGAAGATATCAAATAC
>CAZJDC010000066.1:0-6232 GCA_964544715.1 uncultured Rickettsia sp.
CCAATATCGCTATTGCCATATTTAGAGCAGATTGGTAAAATTTATAGAGTCGAAGCTGATATAAGGCGGTTAGAATCTGATAAGAGGCTAGAGGAACGACAGAACAAATCTAAAATTTTGGTGGAAAGATTGTTTACTGGTTTTAGGAAAGCATATGATCAACTACAAAAAGAAGCAATACAGCAAAAGCTATTTCTTATGCTTTAAATAATCAAAAAGCACTGATGAGATTTTGGGATAATGGAAAAATAGAAATCGATAATAATGCCTCAGAGCGTGCTGTGAGATCAATTGCCATAGGGCGCAAAAATTGGCTTTTTACTCGATCAGACAGTGGCGGTTATATCAAATCTTGACTTCTACAGATCTTATAGGTTATATAGCATCATACTGAGATTTCTCTGATATTTTATAAATTAAGGTATAGCAAAAATTTGTTGTTCCACTATTATTAAGTCATAATATATGCAAATATTGCGTGAATTGATAAGTGTTTTCGGTGTCATCCCGCGACTTGTCTACGGGATCTAGTGTAAAGCGAGATAAATCAATCTTTTAATTTTAAAAAGTTATTGCGTTTGTACTTTTATAACTGGATCCCGTGGACAAGCCACGGGATGACAATGTGGGAAACTGATTAATGCAACAAAGCTCTACCTTTGCAGGAATGACATATACTACACTAAAATAGTCCCAATAAAGTTAATGACTAATATATTTTCCCCTGAAAAAAGTCAAAATGATCAAGAATTGCCGCTAAGACCGTCATATTTGCAAGAATTTGTCGGGCAGCAACAGATTAAGGAAAACCTTTCTGTTTTTATACAAGCTGCTAAATTACGTGGTGAGCATCTTGATCATACTTTATTTTATGGTCCGCCTGGTCTTGGTAAGACTACGCTTGCCAAGATTATTTCTAATGAGATAGGCGGTAATTTTAAATCCACTTCCGGTCCTGCTATACTTAAAGCAGCAGATTTAGCCGCTATCCTCACCAATCTTGAAAAAAACGACGTATTATTTATTGATGAGATTCATCGTTTAAATACTTCGGTTGAAGAGGTTTTATATCCAGCGATGGAAGATTTTGAGCTTGATATAATTATCGGGGACGGTCCGGCTGCAAGATCGGTGAAAATCAATCTGCCGCAATTTACCTTAATAGGTGCTACTACTCGTCTTGGACTTCTGAGTAATCCGCTACGTGATAGGTTCGGCATCCCTATGCGTTTGAATTTTTATAATACTGAAGAACTGAAAAAGGTTTTAAATAGGGTCAGCAAGCTGCTTGATATTGATTTAACTGATTCAGGTTCAGAAGAAATAGCAAGAAGAAGTAGAGGAACGCCAAGAATTTCCTTAAGGTTGCTACGCCGTATAAGAGATTTTGCAGCGGTTAATAATCAGTTAGAAATAGATAAAGAAATAGCTAATTTTGGCTTAAATCGTCTAGAAGTTGATATTCTAGGGCTTGATAGCAATGATTATCGCTATCTGAAGTTTATAGCAGATAATTATAATGGCGGACCTGTTGGGATTGAGACGATAGCATCAGCTCTTTCCGAACAGCGTGATGCACTTGAGGAAACCATAGAACCTTATCTAATACAAATAGGTTTATTACAAAGAACACTGCGGGGCAGGGTAATAACGACGGCGGCTTTTGAGCATTTAAAAATTCCACTGCCCACTAGTCCAATTCACCAATTTAATATTTTTAACGACAATGAACAATAATTTAGATAATGACTACCAAGCTTATTTTATAATTAAAAGGCTGATAAAAAATCATGTTAAACCTTATGCAACCAAGATATATATAGCAATATTTTGTATGGCTATTGCAGCAGTTTGTACGGCAATCATAGTGCATGCGGTCAGACCTATTATTGATAAGATTTTTTTAACGCATGATAGAAGAATGCTTGTTATAATGCCGATAGTGCTTATCGTGACTTGCTTTGTCAAAGGAATTTCAGAATATTATCAGAATTATCTAATAAAATTTGTCGGGCAGAGAGTATTAAATGATTTGCAAATAAAGATGTATGAGCATTTGTTATTTGCCGATATTTCTTTTATTCAAAAGCAATCTTCAGGCCGTCTTATATCCCGCTTTACTAACGATATTTCTTTAATGCGTGGAGCGGTTTCTAATTTACTTGTTGGATGTGCTAAACATTTCCTAACTGTAGTGTGTTTAATAGTAACGATGTTTAATTTGGAACCGCTATTATCTTGTGTAGTTTTTCTTGTTTTTCCTCTTGCTTTTTATCCGGTACAAAAGATGGGTAGAAAAATAAGAAGAATATTTGCACAATCACAAGAAGAACTTGGGCATTATACCTCTAAGCTTGATGAAGCTTTTCAGTCAATTAAAATTATTAAATCTTTTGTCGGTGAAAAAATAGAAAGTACAAGATCAGCATTAATTATTAACAATATCTTAGAATATTATAAAAAAACATCTAAATTAGATGCGTTAGTTTCTCCGATTATGGAGGGGTTAAGTGGTCTTGCAGTCGGCGGTATGGTATGGTATGGAGGGAATTTGGTACTTGACGGAAAGACTACCCCGGGTGCATTATTTGCATTTTTAGCTTCTTTTGCCGCAGCTTATAGACCATTTAAAAGTTTAGTGTCGTTAAATATTAATCTCCAAGAAGGAATCGCTGCAGCTCAAAGGGTCTTTAGTATTTTAGATACCGAACCTTTAATTAAAGATGATGTTGGGGCTAAAGAAATAGATTTATCTGATGCCAAAGTTATTTTTGAGAAATTAGCTTTAAGTTTTAAGAGTAAAACCGCTATAAGATATATAGATTTCAAGCTAGAACCTAATAAAATGATTGCATTTGTCGGACGTTCCGGTAGTGGTAAGACCTCGCTTAGTAATTTATTAGTGCGTTTCTATGATCCAACAGAGGGAAAAATTATAATTAACGATCATGATATTAAGCATATTAAGCTTAGTTCGCTTCGCAAGCAAATATCCTTAGTTACTCAAGATACTCATTTATTTGATACTACTATCGCCGAAAATATTGCATATTGTCAGCCTGAAGCTACTAGAGAAGAGATAATCGCAGCAGCAAAATATGCCGATGCTCATGAGTTTATTACGCATCTACCGCATGGTTATGATACGCAGATAGGCACACAAGGCTTGACTCTTTCCGGAGGTCAGCGTCAACGTTTATCGATTGCCAGAGCTTTTTTAAAAAGTGCACCTATTTTAATTTGGGATGAAGCAACAAGCAGCTTAGATCAATCTTCTGAGCAGAAAATTTTAGAATCACTAAAGAACTTACGTAAAGGGAAGACCACTTTAATTATTACCCATCGCTTAAGTAGTATTACCGATCTTGATAATATAATTGTGATGAAAAATGGTGAGGTTTGTGAACAAGGAAATCATAAGACGCTACTTGATAATAAAGGTGAATATTATGCGTTGTATAATAAAGAACTGAGAGATAAGAAAGTATAACAAGACTCCTATACCTTACATTTCCGCATAGATCGAGAAACAACCCTTGGTGTCTCATATAACGTGGTGGTTTGTCCACGGTGTATCCAGTAAGCAATGAAAAATACTAATGTTATTAGTATTTTTACTGGATCTCGCGAACAAGTCGCGGGATGACATCGAGCTGACATCCATGAGCATCTACGGGAATGACATTCATAACCATAAATAAAAATAATGATAATGCTTATAACCAAAATATTTTAAGACTTATCGTTTATTCGAAACATTAATCTGAGGAATAGTTAGCGGGGTGCCGCTGGCTATAATTTTTTTACTATTTCTGTTTGGTTAAAAGAGTCGGGTATAGCTATTGCAGTTATCACTACTTTTGGAATAGTGAAACTATCTTATGTACTAAAAGTATTCTGGTTACCGTTAGTTGATAGTTTCAAAGTGTCCTTTCTAAGTAGATGGGGACATAGAAAAGGTTGGCTTATATTATGTAGCAGTTTGATGACCTTGGTATTAATCTGTATGGGAAGAGAAAATCCTGCTACTTCTTTAACTGTTTTATATTTTCTAACCATAGCTTTAAGGTTTTTATCAAGCACGTTTGACATTGCCGTTGATGCTTCTTCGTATTGATAAGTTTAAAGAAGCAATGCAAAGTATATCCAGAGTGCAGCAGCCGTATTCGGTGATAGCATAGGTATGCTAATTACTGGCGGCTGGGTTTTATATTTTGCTGAAATAACTAATGATAACTAACAATTAACTTTTTTATTATTAGAAAATTCTACTTCTTTTGTCGATGGTTTTTTGGTAGAATTACCGATTCACACAGTAATTAATCCTTTGAAAGATTTGTTTAAAAGAGAATTTGCTGTCACTATTCTGTTTGATGTAATATTTTTTAAACTCGGTGATGCGATCCTTTTATCAATAGCGTCGCCATTGTATATAGAGCTTGGTTATAGTAAATCAGAAATAGCAGTAATTGTTAAGCTATATGGCTTAATTGCAACCTTAGTTGGTGGCTTTGTCGGTGGTATGGTAATGTACAGGTTTAATAATTTTAAAGGTTTAATTATTACCGGTATCATCCAAAGTTTTAACGCATTTTGCGTTTATCTGGCTCAACAGTCAGTCTCCTTCTTTTGGAGCTTTGTTCATTACTATTACTATAGAAAATTTTTCTGCCGCTATGGGTACTACTGCTGTGGTTGTGGATATATAAGCTATTTGTGTAATAACAAATACTCAGCAACGCAATATGCACTTTTTACCGCTGCGAGCAGTTTATGTAACGATACTTTCACTATTTATGCCGGTAAACTTGTAAATATGGCTAGCCTCTGGAATGGCGTTGTTATCTTCACTATCATTTTAGCCTTGCCTACTTAAATATATATTAATATTTTTTAATCAAAAAGTCAATGTGTAGTAAATTTCAGTATCATTGTGAGCAAAACCTGTCATCCTGTGGCTTGTTCACGGAGATCTTGTATCATGTTCTGGGTCCTTGAGATCCCGTGGACAAGCCACGGGATGACGCACTTATGACTTATGAAGATACAATTTCATCTTGACCAAACTCGAATAATATTTTATCTATATTAAGATGTTTAGAAAAATTTTATTGCCTTACATTTTTGTTATCATTTCTTCATTTACCCAAGTAAGTGAAGCAAAAAAGGCTGTAAAAAATTCCTCTAAAGTTCCTATTCAAACTAGTTTAGTAATTGATGCGAAAAGTGGTAAAGTTTTGGAAGCTCATAATTCTCAAATCCGAATTTATCCAGCCTCTATAGTTAAATTAATGCCTTTATATATAATGTTTGAGTTAATTGAATCTGGTAAATTATCCTTAGATAAAAAGCTTCTTGTATCGGCAAAGGCAGCGAAAATGCCTCCTTGTAAACTTGGTTTAAGGGCAGGGGATACTATAACAGTGAGAGAGGCAATTAATGCATTAATTATTAAATCAGCAAATGATGTTGCTGTTACGGTTGCTGAAAATATTAGACCTTCTGAAAAAGCTTTTGCTCACTTAATGAATGTTAAGGCCAAGCAGTTGGGGATGAAAAATACTTATTTTAAAAATGCTTCAGGTTTACATGATCCATTGCAACAAACTACTGCACGAGATATGGCAAAACTTGCTTTGGCAATTAAGAAAAATTATCCTAAATATTATCTGTTATTTTCCAAAACAAGCTTTGTGTTTCGTGGGGATATAATAAATGGGCATAATAATGTTACTAAAAACTATCAAGGAGCAGAAGGTCTAAAAACAGGTTTTACTAACCCATCTGGTTATAATTTAGTAACTACCGCTTCAAAAAAGGGTAAATCATTAATTGCAGTTGTAACAGGTGGTAGAAGTGCTGCATCTCGTGATCAGAAAATGATTAGGTTATTAGATCAGCACTTTAACAGAGCATTTACCAAGCCTAAAGTCACCCTTGCTTCCAGCAATAAAGTAAAAACAAAACCTAAGCCAAAAATAGTGATAAAGAAAAAAGTTATATAGCTGAATATACTTCATATGTAGAAGTCAAGATTTGTGATATGACAAACACTATAAATTTTGCACCTAATTGTCAGTTAAATTTTAACTATTAGAGGAGTATTGAAGATACATAATTTTATTATGTTTTTCAACAGCTAATTTTTTATTATCCATTTACTGGAATGAGGTCTTCCATTATTGAAAGACTCTCACCAAATATCAAGATCTAATTGTAAATCATCTAATGA
>CAZJDC010000067.1:0-6051 GCA_964544715.1 uncultured Rickettsia sp.
TTTCTACTCTTAATACATTTATACTTATTTTACAAATTTTGCGTAAGGTGAGTACGTAATACTGCACTCTCGCTTTCATATAATACTGCTACAACCATTTTTGGTGGTACTACTCCACTTGTTTTTGGAGTATCTAGTGCAGAAAAAAACGGGTCAAGTTACTTCTTGCAGTTTATTATATCATCTTAAGTTGTATTCTTGCTTTGGTAGCATTACTCTTGTACACAAATCGTACCTAAGTATATTCATTTTATTTAAAAAATTGGCTAAATAGCCTTTTACAAGGCTATCTTGAAAGTGAAAATTCAGAAGATTCTGCTCTTCATTTTGAAGAATTCTGTATTTCTAAAGAGGTTGATATGTGTGGCGAAGCTTCTGATAATAGCGGAATAATCTAACAAATTCCAAAATTTTTCTTGATTTAATAGTAAATATATGGCAGAAAGAATTTGAAATAAAACTCTATAGCTACTATAGCTCAGGGGGTAGAGCACTTCATTGGTAATGAAGAGGTCGGGGGTTCAATTCCCCCTAGTAGCACCATAAATTAAACCTACTTAAAACCAATTACTAAATTGCAATGGTTTTTATCGTAATTGTATGAAGTTTTTTATTTAATACCTCAGATGGAACATTTTTTACTAGTTTATGTTGATTAATGAAAGTAAGTACTTTAAACTGTATATCTGATAATTCTAATGCATAATGGTCTTGATCACCTACTAAATCGGTAATTTTAATTATATCGTTTGAAAAAAATTTTTGAGTATTTGTGCTAATTTTTCTGCAGATATTGCCATTAATTTATTAATTTATTAATTTTTATTAATTTATGTATTAATTACATTATTATCTTTTATAGAGCGCTATTGATAATAATGATTCTTGTGAATATAATTATATATTTAGTAATATGAAAAAAGAAAGCGAAAAACTAAAATTATTTATTTTAGAATGTCTCAATGAAAAGAAAGCAGAAGATATTGAGGTAATTGACTTAAGTGGTAAGAATAAAATAGCTAATTATATTATATTTGCCAATGGCAGGTCAACTAAGAATGTTGGAGCAATCGCTGAATATGTGGCATTAGAGCTAAAAAATAAAGTGAGTGTAAATACTAATATAGAGGGGCTTGGTAAATCAGAATGGGTACTAATAGATGCAGGTACTATTTTAGTTAATATCTTTTATCCTAGAGCAAGAACACATTTTAAACTTGAAGAAATTTGGAAAAAATAAATATTTTTAAATGAACGATCATATACTTATTAATGTTATAATTTTACTTGGTGCTGCAGTCTTTATCGTGGCTATACTTAAGCGTTTTAAGTTAAGTCCGGTACTTGGTTATTTGATCGCTGGAGCTGCAACCGGTGATCATGGTCTAAAAATTGTAACATATGATCAGACTAAGTTACTCGGCGAACTTGGTGTAGTATTTCTATTATTTGCGATAGGGCTTGAGCTATCCTTCGAGCGATTAAAAGCTATGAGGCGATATGTTTTTGGGCTTGGTACTTTACAAGTTCTAACAACTGCTATAGTAATAGCCGGTGCGATGGTGCTGATAGACGGCAATAGCAGTGCTGCTATTATTACCGGAGGCGGGCTTGCACTGTCCTCTACAGCCCTTGTTATGCAGGTAATTGAGGAAAATCGTAGCCAAGCAACACAAATCGGTAGAATTGCTTTAGCAATTTTGCTGCTTCAAGATTTGGCTGTAGTACCATTACTTGTAATAGTACCACTGCTTAGTGGTAATAGTCACGCTTCTCTTGCAACCGCACTTGGCATTGCTTTTTTAAAAGCTATTGCTGCTTTACTTACTATATTTGTTGCGGGTCGTGTTTTACTCCGTCCAATATTCTCATTCATTACTTCCGAAAGTAACAGTGCTAATGAGCTGCCTATTTCAATGACTTTGTTAATAGTGCTGTCTGCTGCTTGGGCTACTGAAACATTTGGCTTATCGCTAGCACTTGGAGCTTTTGTTGCTGGAGTATTAGTTGCTGAAACTGAATTTAGGCTACAAGCAGAAGAGAGTATCTATCCCTTTAAAAGTTTATTCTTAGGGCTATTTTTTATGACTGTCGGTATGAATATTGACGCACTTGAAATGTATAAAGAACTATCTCTGATACTTACTTTATCTATTGCTTTAATAGGTATCAAAACCTTGATAATAACAGCTTTTTGTATTTTATTTGGGTTTAACAAAGGTGTTGCTTTTTATTCAGGGCTTTTATTATCACAAGGCGGGGAATTTGCTTTCATATTATTTAGCTTGGGTAAAGAAAGTGGTGTGTTAGAAGAAAGTAGTGCTAACATACTATTGCTTGTTGTTACTTTTACTATGGCACTTACGCCGTTGCTTGCAGCATTAGGGCGAAAATTTGCTGAAAAATGTGATAAAGGTCTTGGTAAAACACCGACACAAATTATAGAGCGTGGTGCAAGAGATTTAACAAATCATATTATTATTGCAGGACTCGGTAATATCGGTAAAATGGTCGCAAGGGTTCTAGAAGCTGAAGGAACAAGCTATGTAATATTAGATTTAGACGAAGATAGAGTTAAGGAAGGGCTGGCAGACGGTTTTCCGGTTTTTAAAGGTGACGTATCTCAGGCAGGTACTTTAAAAGTACTCGGTACAGATAGGGCTCTTGCTATTATACTTACTATGAATAATCAAGTCACCATAAAGAAATCGCTTAAAACAATTACCACTAACTATCCTGATATACAAGTTATCGTGAAATTAAAAAGCCTTAAAAATTCTAGAGAGTTCTATGATTTAGGAGCAACAACTATTATCCCTGAAAGTTATGAAACAGGTCTTCAAATTGGTGGAACAGTTTTAAAATTCATAGGTATTAGTGAGCAAGAAATTAATAGAATAAAAGTACAATTTAGGCTTGGTAATTATATAGTAGCAAAAAAAGAGGATAGTTTATCAGAAGTAGAATATAATGATTAGAAATTTTTTTATCATTTTAATTATGATAATACTATCAACTACAATTAATGCCTATAATAAAAAGTTACCTATTCCAAGATTTGTTTCAATAAAATCTAATGAAGTTAATGTACGAAGCGGACCGACGACTAAAGCAGCAATAGAGTGGGTTTTTGTTAAAAAAGGTGAACCAGTAGAAATAACTGCCGAATATAAACAATGGCGACAAGTACGTGATATTCATGGTGAAAGTGGCTGGATACATTCAAGCGTCTTGTCCAGTAGAAGATCAATAATTATTATTGCTAATCAAGAGATTGAACTACTTAAATCTGCAAATATAGATAGTAGAGTAATAGCAAAATTAATGCCAAAAGTTCGCTGCACTTTAAAAAAATGCAAAGAACAATTTTGCCAAATTACCTGTAAAAATTACACTGGTTGGGTACTTAAAAAAGACCTTTGGGGTGTGTACGCTGATAAAGCTAGGTATTAAAACATGCAAGTTATTAATAATACGCAAAGATATTTAGACGTTACATATGATGTAGCGTTTAAAAAATTATTTAGTGATAAATAAAATTAATAGATTTAGTAAATTCTCTTCTTAAATTACCGCAAGAAAGGTTATATTATAGATATAACCTATATAACTACTGAACAATTGCCATTATTTCTTAATGGCAAAAGAAGTTTATTTGACCTAAAAGTCAAAGATGAAAGAGGGAAATGGTATATAATCGAGATGCAGTGTAAAATGGAGAAAGACTCTCTTAATAGAACGCAGCTTTATGGTTGTTATAACTATGTTAATCAGGTTATGGAGGGAATGACGCATAAAGATTTACTACCGATAGTAGTAATTTTTATAATAGGAACAAAAGCATTACCCGATAAGTTACCATATCTTGGTTATCATCATCTAAGGGATAGTCAAAATCCAAAACAATATTTTTTTCTTTAAACTTATGTGTTTATTGAGCTTGGTAAATTAAAAGAAAGTGATCTGAAAGATGATACCGATGCATGGCTACATTTATTAAAATATTCCCCACTAGAACAAGAACCACCGAAAGAAATCAAAAATGAAATTGTATTATCGGCATATTCAAGCTTAGAGCAATATAAATGGATGGCAAGGGAACATGGATGATTACTTTAGAGTATAAATGGCTATAGAACAAGAGATAGATAAATTTGAAGAAAAATTCACAGCTGGTATGGAAAATGGTATAAAAAAAAGAGCAGTCGAAATGGCCAAGAATATGCTGAATCACAAAGTATCTATAGAAGAAATACAAGAATTTACAGGATTGCCTATAGGAGAAATAAAAAAACTAAAAGCAGAAATATAGAATCAAGAATTTAAATGAAAACCGAATTACCTGAACGCTCCCAAAAAATTAGAGTTAGGCTTAACTTTATACTACAGAAGATTTGAGAGCTTGCTCAAAATTGCTATGATTATCTTATATGGTTCTTTTGTACGAGGTGACTGGGTACGTAATCTACCTAACGGCTATCATTATGGTGATACGGATATTTTGATTATCCTGAAAAAAGGTAAATATACAGGACATACTACTTTAAGCCCTGAAGATAGTGTTTATAAAAGACTAGAAAAGGCAGGAATAATAAGAGATCAGATTATCCCATATGATTCAGAGATATATATAATTCTTGAATCAATAGAAGAAATAAATAGACAGATAGAAAAAGGATGTTATGTTTACACCGATATCAAAAAAGAAAAGATACTTTTATATGACAGTGGTGATTATGTTTTAAGCGAAGCTAAAGATTTACCTCTGAGTGAGATGAGAGAAATTTCTCAAGATTATTTTAAACAGTGGTTTAATAAAGGTAAAGATTTTTGAGATGGAGTAGATTTTTATTTAAAAAAAGCTCGTTATGCAGTTGCTGCTTTCTTATTACAAGCTAAAATTGCACGATATAAAAAAGTTAGGTAGTATGGCAGAAAACTATAATAATGAGTTATTACAAGTTTTTCCTATAGCAACTTCTGCGCAACAAGAATGTTTTAAGATGCTACAAAAAGCTTATGTTGATGCATGATATAATAAAAATTATAAGATTACCAAAGAACAGCTACTCTATCTAATAGAGCGAATAGAAAGATTAAAAGAAATCACTGAAAGCATTTGTAAAGCAAAAATTGGTAGATAAGGCGTCATCTTGTTAGATTGTCCGGCGTTGTTGTATGATTTATATGTCAATTCCCGCGTGTAGGCGGGAATCCAGTCACTTATAAAGTCTAAACACACTAGATTTTGTTACATTTAAAGCTCGCTTTACCCTGGATTCCTGCCTACGCGGGAATGACATTGAACACTTTTTTAAAGCAATGTAATACTGCTTTAGTGAAAATGATATCACTACGGTAGTATATATAATATAAAAACGAAAAATGATTTCGATATTTAGTAAATTAAAGCAAGGTTTATCTAATACCTCAGGTAAGATATCAGCAGGTATTGATAAGATATTTTACAAGAAAAAACTAGATGCAGAAACGTTAGAGGAGCTGGAAGAGCTATTAATTTCTACTGATATGGGAAGTTCAGTAGCAGCTAAAATTATTGAAGATTTGAAATCGCTCAAATTTGATAAAGAAGTTGAAACTACCGAAATAAAAGAAACTCTAGCAAATCTTATTGAACAGCAATTATTAGAATCAGAAATTCCTTTTACCTTAAGTGAAAATACATTAAATGTAGTTTTAGTATGTGGTGTTAATGGTACAGGTAAAACAACTACTATCGGTAAGCTTGCTGCAATGTGTAGAATGCAAGGTAAAAAAGTAGCGGTTGCTGCATGCGATACGTTTAGAGCTGCTGCCGTAAATCAGTTAGATATCTGGGTGACAAGAGCAAAAGCTTTGCTTATTACCGGCGAGGAGGCAGCTGATCCTGCAAGCGTTGCTTATAGAGCTGTGGAAGAGTCACTCAAGCAAAATATTGATATACTTTTTATCGATACTGCTGGTAGACTCCACAACAAAAAAAACTTAATGGATGAGCTTACTAAGATTGTAAAAGTTATCAAGAAAGTGGACGAGTCATGTGCGAGTTCG
>CAZJDC010000068.1:0-6022 GCA_964544715.1 uncultured Rickettsia sp.
AATCTATTAAATGTTTTCTTATCCATTCATCACTAACTAATAACACTTTCGATATTTCAACAATACTATAGCCATCATCATACATAACAACATCTTTGATTCTATCACAAATAATCCTCTTATCCCTTTCGCTTCTATGGTAAAGCTTTAATTCTTCTCTTTCTACTGATATTTATTTTCTATAAATCATTCTTACTTAATAACACTTGCTGACTTCTTTGAAAATTATTCATTTACTAGAGGTATATAACGCCAATACAAAAATTAGCTTTGGCAGCTTAACTCTCTACTCTCTATTGCGATTAAAATTGGGAAGATTACTAGTCATATTAATATGAATTACTTTGTAATTAATAATTATCAATATAAATCGTTTTATCCCTCAAAATTGGCTACGTCATCTTTGTAGCCCTGGTGGTACTAATGTACTTTAAGAGCTTCATTTACTTAACTCAACTCTAATGCTGCTTCTTCTAAAGTTTTTAGTTGATCACGAAGTTTTGCTGCTTGTTCAAATTCAAGATTACTTGCAGCTTTAAGCATTTCTTTGCGTAATTTATCAATATGAGCTTTGAGTTTAGCAGGATTATCAAACAAATTATGGGTTTGTTTTTTATCAAGCTTACTATCTACTTTCTCAAGTTCTGCTAAAGCATGGATAGTGCGGTTGATGGTTTTTGGAATTATCCCGTGTTTTTTGTTATGCTCTTGCTGAATAGTTCGTCTACGCATCGTTTCACTAATAGCTTTGTCGATGGACTTAGTCATTTTATCGGCATAGAGAATAACTCTTCCATTACTATTTCTTGCAGCTCTACCGATTGTTTGTATCAGCGATACTTCCGAACGCAAAAATCCTTCTTTATCAGCATCAAGTATGGCAACTAAGCCGCATTCAGGAATATCCAGCCCTTCACGCAGTAGATTAATTCCGACTAGGATATCAATTGTTCCTTGTCTTAAATCTCTTAATATTTCAATACGTTCAAGTGTATGAACATTAGAATGCAAATAAGAAGTTTTATATTTAAGTTCCTGCAAATAATTAGTTAAATCTTCTGCCATCTTTTTGGTAAGAGTTGTAACCAGCACGCGTAAGCCTTTTGCAATGGTGCTTTGAATTTCGCTTACTAAATCCTCAACCTGATTAGTAGCGGGCTTAATAATACATTCAGGATCAAGCAGCCCCGTAGGTCTAATTATTAGCTGTACAACTTCGCCGCCACTTTCATTTAGCTCAAAAAGTGAAGGAGTTGCTGATACGAAAACAGTTTGCGGTCTCAAATTTTCCCATTCCTCAAATTTTAGCGGTCTATTATCAAGAGCTGATGGCAAGCGAAACCCATGCTCTACTAGCACTTCTTTCCTTGCTCTATCACCATTATACATCGCTCTAATTTGTGGTACGGATACGTGGCTTTCATCAACAAATAATAATGCATCTTTTGGTAGGTATTCGAATAAAGTTGGTGGTGGCTCTCCAGGTTTGCGACCCGTAAAAAATCTAGAGTAATTTTCTACACCTTTGCAGCTGCCTGTTTCGATTAACATTTCAAGGTCATACTGGGTGCGTTGATTGATCCTTTGTGTTTCTAATAATTTGTTTTGTGATTTTAAGAATGCGATACGTTTTTGCAACTCTTCTTCTATTTCCGATATTGCTTTTCTCACTGTCTCTTTCGGCATTACGAAGTGAGAATTACCATATATTATCGCTTTATCAAGTTTAGCAAGTTTTTTGCCAGTGAGTGGATCAAATTCATGAATATACTCAAGTTCGTTACCGAAAAATGATAAACGCCACGCCTTATCGCTATAGTGTGATGGGAAAACATCAACATTATCTCCATTAACTCGAAAGCAACCACGTTCAAAACCAATATCGTGACGCTCATATTGTAAATTCACTAAATCATTAAGTAGCTTGTCACGAGGATAGCTTTTACCAGGCTCTAAATTGACTGTCATTTGGTAATATAAATCAGGGGATCCAAGACCGTAAATACAAGAAACTGAGGACACGACTATAACATCCCGACGCTCTAATAATGATCTTGTGGCTGAGTGCCGCATTAAGTCAATCTGCTCGTTAATTGATGAGTCCTTTTCTATAAAAACATCTGTTTTCGGGATATAAGATTCCGGCTGGTAATAGTCGTAATATGAAACAAAATATTCAACTGCATTCTTCGGAAAAATCGATTTCATTTCGGAATAAATTTGAGCCGCTAGTGTTTTATTATGTGCCATAATAAGTATCGGTCGGTTAGTTCTTTCTATAATATTTGCTATAGTAAAGGTTTTACCCGAGCCTGTAATACCAAGCAACATCTGCGAACGCTTTTTGCTGTTTAAACCTTTGATAATTTCATCAATTGCTTTCGGTTGATCACCTGCTGGTTTATAATCTGATATAATAGAAAAGTTATTCATCGCTTTTTTCTTGCTTTAACAATTAAAGTTTAAGATAATATAATAAAATTCAATAAAAAAGTATAGCTTTATGAATAAAGCGATGTTACACGCTATTATTATTTATACTATTGCCGGTTGTCCTTATTGCATGAAAGCAAAAGCGTTTCTTGATAAAAAAGAAGTTGCTTATCAAGAAATCGAAGTTCAAAATGCTCAAGACCCAAACGTATCGAAATTAAGAATTAGATTAAATCACCCTGAAAGATTAACATTTCCGCAAATATTTATAGATAATATGCATATAGGCGGTTGTGACGATTTATATGATCTTGACAAAGAGGGAAGATTAGATAAATTCCTGGAAGGACAACTGAAGAAAGATTAAATATTTGTTATTCCATGGCTTATCCTGGTTTTTCTATTGTCATCCCGCGACTTGATCGCGGGGAGATCTATAATAAAAGAATAAAAATTTCATACAATGTAAAGAGTATCACGTTTACATACTTTTAAATAAATATAACGGCACTTTATACATTTACGTTACTTCTCTATAAATATTATAAAGCGTATTTGGCAATATAGATAAAAGATAATAAAAGGCTTTACATCAAAATATGATATAGATAAATAGTCTATTTTGCGCAGTTTAATGATGTTATGCTTGCAATTACCAGAGAGCAACGCTTAAAATAATACCAAAGAAAATGGAAAATAGATTTAATAGAATCTATTAATCCTAATTGGAATGGATTTATACGAAGAATTTTTTAAAATAAATTTTTGGATACCGCGATCAAGTCGCGGTATGACAAAGTAATGCCTAATCAACATAAAAATTCATTTTACTCACTTCTGCCTTATTTATGGTCGAAAGATTTTAACATACGTTTGCGTATTATTTTATCACTTATTTGTCTGCTTCTTGCTAAAGCAATAAATCTTTTCGTACCAATAATTTATAAATGCATAATAGATGGCTTAAATAAAAATCTAGCACTTTCGGTTATTATCGGCATAGTTATTGCATATGGCGGGACTAAAATATTTGTTCAGATATTTAATGAGTTACGCAATATTATCTTCTCAAAAGTAGGGCATCAAGCGACTAGGCTTATTGCTCTGAATGTCTTTAAGCATATGCATAATTTGAGTATGCGGTTTCATATTACACGAAAAACCGGTGGCTTAAGTAGGTCAATAGAGCGTGGCACTAAGGGCATAGAAGCAGTGCTGCGTTATTCACTATTTAATATTCTTCCGACAAGCGTAGAAATCATCCTTGTAAGCGGGATATTGTGGTACGTATATGGAGTTTGGTTTTCTGTCACTATCTTAGTAACAATGGCAATTTATGTGCTTTTCACTTTTCTAATTAGTACTTGGCGAATTTCGTTTGCTCGTGCTATGAATCAAAGTGATAACACTGCCAATAATAGGGCAATCGATAGCTTATTAAATTTTGAAACTGTTAAATATTTCGGTAATGAAGAATATGAAGCTTCTAAATTTAATGAAGCATTGCAAATTTATGAAAGATCAGCCACGAAAACAACTAACAGCCTATCAATTTTAAATATAGGTCAGGATGTTATAATATCCCTTGGGCTTGTGGCGCTTATGATACTTTCGGCGACTAAAATAAATCAAAGTAAAATGACAGTCGGTGATTTAATTATGGTTAATACTTATCTCTTCCAGCTATCAATTCCGCTTTCAATACTTGGTTTTGCTTACAGGGAAATTAAGAACGCCATAGTCGGTATGGAAGATATGTTCACCCTTTTAGATATACCAAAAGAAGTAGAGGATATACCAGATGCTAAAGAACTGATTATATCAAAAGGTGAGGTTGCTTTTAAAGACGTAAATTTTGCTTATAATCCAGAACGTCCTATTTTGCATAATATAAGCTTTACTATAGATAGCGGTAAGACTCTTGCCATAGTCGGTAGCAGCGGGGCAGGTAAGTCAACTATCTCACGCTTGCTTTTCAGGTTTTACGATATTAATAATGGCAGTATTACTATAGATGGGCAGGATATAAGAAAGGTTATACAAAACTCGCTCCGTAGGGTTATTGGAATCGTACCGCAAGATACTGTGCTGTTTAATGATACTATATATTACAACATCTCTTATGGGGATAATTCAGCAAGCTATAATGAAGTTATTGCAGCTTCAAAAAATGCTCATATCCATGAGTTTATTACTAGCTTGCCGGAAGGGTACGATACTCAAGTAGGGGAGCGTGGCTTGAAGATTTCAGGGGGTGAGAAGCAACGCATCGCTATAGCAAGAACTTTACTCAAAAATCCGTCCATATACGTGTTTGATGAAGCAACAAGCTCGCTTGATACTAAAACCGAAAGGCTAATTCAAGCAAGCCTTAAAGAAATATCAGAGCATTATACTACCTTAATTATAGCTCATAGGTTATCAACAATAATCGATGCTGATGAGATTATTGTTTTAGATAATGGCTATATAGTTGAACGTGGTAATCATAAAACCCTACTCAAACAAAAAGGCTATTACGCAGAACTTTGGTATAAGCAACAGGAGGAGTAGCAGATAATAATTAATATGCTTATGACTTTATAATCAAAATAAGGCAAACATTATGCAACCTAATGAAAAAATATTGATAGAGATTTACAACAGCCGAAAGTAGTAGTTATCTATAATAATATAGATGAGCTTGTTTTGCAAGAATCGCAAGGAATTGACAATAGTGATATAGTGGAGCTTATTCTTCGTGAATCGCAATGAGTTATTAATTTTACTCAGAGTACTAATGATTTCACGCTTCACGAAATGTTGATTGGCTGTAACAGTAGCAGAAATAATAGTAGTATCCTCTGACGGAGCTTGACAAGGATAAATCACTGCTACCATGTGGTGATGTTGCCTGCGTGGATCAGTTTTGTCTCTATCATTCCGTGGCGGTATTGCCTGCGTGGATTGAAAAACACCCTAGGTTTTATCTAGTTTCTTGTACCTGAGGCATTCAGAAAACAATAAAGAATAATAATGTTATTAATGCCAGTTTAAGATAAGGCGGTTTGAGGATCAGCTAGAACCGCCAGAAATTTTGTAGATTTATTGAAATTAAAGGCATTGATGAAAGAAAGTATATGCACTAAGAAATTAATAGTGGAACGATGTTTCGAATGTTCAAGGTTCATGCTACTTTTTAGTACATCAAATACTGATTCAATTATTGATCTTCGTGTTAGTAGGATTTTATCTTCTATATCTAATAAACTCTAGTTTCGTATTCACTATGGTTCTGTATAGCTGATAAATAGTGGGTTACGGTATATTGATAATAGTACTGTGGTTATAAATTAGTTACAAGATGCAGGTTTTAACTAAGGTAGTAATTTTACAGAATTAGAAAATAGTTGATAGGTTATTGAAAAATAATATAGATAGCAATAACCTATGAGCATAGATTTTACAGAAATATTTTGCTATGTCGATGATTTGTTTTAAACATTAGATAAGCAAATAAACTCAATTACTCAAAATAATAACAAATCTGCTCCTAAAGGAGACTTAATAGAAGTGAGATAATAACTATTATAATAGTTTATTGGAAGTA
>CAZJDC010000069.1:0-5895 GCA_964544715.1 uncultured Rickettsia sp.
AACATCCATAAATGAATTGGCAAACTTGCGTCAAAATAACTCGTTTGCGTAAGGTACGTTAATCATTAATAGAGGTGGTGGTATAGTTAAAGCGGCTTTTAGCCTTGGTAATAAAGATGATAGAAAGTAGCTGGAACTGATGGTCAAAAATCTTTTTGGCAAAGTATTTGGAGATCGTTGGTACATCTCTCAAGAATTATTTCAACAACTTCTGGAACAAGGCATTTTTATGGTAACTAGAGTAAAGAAAAATATGATAATTAAACTTATGTCTATGTTGAATGAAATATTACTACTGCTTAAAAGATCATTGATAGAATCTGTGTGTGCCAAAATTAAACTATTTGGTAAGTTTGAGCATTCAAGACATAGCTCAGTTACAAATGATTTTGTTCATATGCTGACTGCTCTGATAAATTATCAAATATCTGACAATAAACCTGCTATCAAATCTCTCTTGATAGACTGAACTTTACGCTCAGTTGATACGAAACTCGCGTTAAATAAATCGCATGCAAATAGAATATTATTGAACCTAGAGCATTGATAAAAATTGAAATTAATATATCAAACCAGTAATTAGTAATAACTTTTTGTAGCGGCGAATTTTGTATTTTTTCTGCTCTTTTAAATTTTTAAAATTTGGTGTTTCATGCGTATGGTTCTTAATGTAACAAGAATAAAGACACTAAGTCAAAAAGGTATCCTCCTCCAGCCGAAACTATCAAATTGTTCAGCAATTTAAGATATTTTTGATTATATAAGAAACAAAAGAATCAAGCAGTAAACCGGCACATATACTAGACATTGAAATACTGCCGGTAAAATCCCTATATTTAAGCAGTGTATGCTCATAACAAATGAGATAGAACCGATTAAAGCTCCACCCATTGATAAACCTTGTAAGATTTTCACAACAATCATTAATATAGTGGCAGTGATACCGATAGTATGGTAGGTTGGTAATATTCCGATTAATACGGTTGGAGCAGACATGCAGAATAATGCACTTGTTAAGGCTGCTTTTCTGCTAAATTTATCACCGATAATTCCAAAAAATATTCCTCCACGAGGTCTTTACTAAATAACCTATAGCATAGACTAAAAAAGCTTGCAACCAATAGGTATTAGCATCGTCATTTGGAAAAAATGTAGCTCGAATTATTATTGGACAATCACTAAATAGTACATAATCATACCACTCAAAAGTATTAGCTATACCACTTGAAAATACTATTTTTCTTCGATTCATGTTTTTTCCCCATGGCTTTCTTTTCAGAATATATTATAAATAAAGTTGACGGAATTATGATTACCGCCCCATGCAATGTACTTTTGTCTGGAAACTCGTTAAATACGAAATATGCGGCTATTGCCGAGATCACAAGCTCTAAATATCTATAAGGAGCGGTAGCGGTAGCATCTACCATAGAAAAAGCTTTAAGTAGTAAAAACAATATTAAACTTCCGCTACTGCCTAAGATAAATAATAACGCTAATTCAAAAAGAGTCGGAGTCATCAAATAGTTAGCTGCAGCTGGTATTGATACTACAGCAGTTACTATTGCTGAATAAAATAGCATACTAATCATTGATTCTTTTACTACAAATTTTTTATTGATAATATCAAGCATAGCAAATGCAATAGCAGACAAAATAAAATATAGCATTCTAGGGTTAAAATCCTCGGCATGAGGTTTAAGTGTAATCACTAGCCCAATAAATCCTACTATTGTCACTACCCATCTTTGCCAGATAATATTCTCATTAAGAAAAAATACGGCAAGTATTAAAGTAAATAACGGAATAGAAAAGCTTATAACTGTTGCAGTAGTAACAGGGGCAATACTTAAGCCGTAAGTCCATGAAGTCATACCGAAAAATAATAATAAGCCTCTTAGGAGATGAACAAAAGGGTGACTTGTTTTTAAAGTATTTTTACCATAAAAAACAATAAAAGGTAACAAAACTATACTACTGAAGAAGAAACGGAAAAAAGCTATTTCAAAGAAATGTAATCTAGTACCTAAATATTTAGACATTACATCGTTAGCACTACTACTTACTAAACTAAGTAAGAACCAACCTATACCTATAGAATAGGTTTTTAATGCATCATTCATTAAATATACTCCAGTAATTTCTATAATTTTATTTAAATTTCTTGACTTTTGATATAAAAGAATCTTATCTTCTAAACAATATAAATACATAACGATGAAAAGATTACTTTGTAATATAATAATGAATTGTAAGCAAGTAAAGGTTGTAATTATGATAAGAATGTCTAAAATGTTAGGAGTAATTGTGTTTGTATCATGCATAAGCATTAATAGCTTTGCTAAATGCATGGAAGCTGATGTAAATGCTGTACCGGAATATAACTGTGATAATGTTCCATATTATGAAAATGAAGGAAGTTTACTCTTTAAAGTACGTTTAAATGGAATGTTTGCACATGCTACGCAAAAAGGCTTACCTGCTCCTACAATTCCTCAGCCTCGTCCAATAGGGGAATTTGTAAAAAATGGGTATGGTGGTGATATATCTACTACTATATTCTTCAATAATTATTTTGCTACTGAATTATCTTTAGGTTTTAATTTGTTACGTACTAAAAATTCAGTACTTAGTAATGTATCATATAATTATAGCGTTGGTACAACACCTGGTAAAAGCAAACCTCTTTATATGATTCCAGCAACTGTTACCGGACAATTTCACGTAGCACCTTTTGGTGGCATTAGACCTTATGTAGGTTTAGGTTATCATGGTTCATATATGATGACTCAATCTATTGGTGTTAAGATAAGAAATGGAAACGGTTTTGTAGGACAAATAGGTCTGGATTTTTATGCTAAAGATGATACTGTAATAAATTTAGACATAAAACAATTTTATTTAAAGCCTAAAATTTTATACAAGCCAAGTTTAGTAGGAAATCAAAATATTACCTCTAGAACTAAACTTAATCCTCTAGTAGTTTCTATAGGTATAGGATTTAGTTTTTAATTTTCAGTGTCATATACCGCGGTCAAGCCGTGGTATATGACACATGCTTTACGCAAACATATAAATAAAACCCACATATTCATCATGTCTCTGCACATTATCCAATTATTATATCTCATATCTGCTATTTGCTTTATTCTCTCACTCAAATTTTTATACATCACAGAAACAGGCACAGTTTAGGCAGTACTATAAGTATTTTTGGGATGACAATAGAGCAGTCGGTGTTACTTTTTTTCTACCTGATTTTGCCCATAAATTACCCATTATAGCTACTATATTAGTTGGGGGTAATTGCTCTTAAAATTTCTATGACAGCAATGCCGCAATTAGTTGCAGGATTTCACTCTTTTATTGGTCTTGCTGCAGTATTCGTAGTAGCCTACACTACTCTGTACTGGCTCCTGAAAATTTTGCTATAGGAGGTATTGCACGAAGCTTGCTTACTAGCTCCTTAATAGAGATATCATTATTAGGTGTATTTCTTATATGTGCTTTAACTTTTAGTGGTTCGATTATTGCTTTTTTGAAGCTACAAGGCTTAATAAAAAGTAGCCCATTTAAATTTTATGGTCAGCAATATGTATGTTTACTGACAACAATATTATTAGTTGTACTAACAGTGTTAGTTATTCACTAAGAAAATATATTTCTATTCAATCTAATAATATTATTATCTTTGTTAATTGGGGTATTGCTTATAATACCTGTAGGTGGTGCTGATATGCCTGTTATAGTGTCGATGTTAAATTCCTATTCAGGTTTTTTGCAGCTGCTGTCATTGGCTTTACCCTTAGTAATAGCTTGTTAATTATTACCGGAGCATTGGTTGGTAGTAGCGGTGCTATACTTAGCTATATAATGCGTAAAGCAATGAATCGCTCTTTAATCAAAGTTATTTTTGGTGCATTTTTACCAGATCCTAGTGGTACTAAGAAAAAGATAGATGATGATAAGGTTGCAAAAGCAAGCCGCCCTGAAGATGCAGCAAATTTATTACGTAATGCTTCATCTGTAATAATTGTTCCGGGTTATTGGGTATGGCAGTAGCTCAGTCTCAGCATATTATAAAAGAAATGGTTGATATATTAGAAAGTTAGATATTAACGTACGTTTTGCCGTCCATCCGGTGGCAGGCAGAATGCCTGGACATATGAATGTGTTACTTGCTATAAGATAATATTGATTATGAGAAAGTTTTAGAGCTTGAAGAGATCAACAAAGATTTCGCTACTACTGATATAGTCTTAGTTATTGGAGCAAATTACGTAGCTAATGCAGTAGCTAAAAATGACCCAGATAGCCCGATTTATGGTATTGCCTGTTTTAGATGTCGAAAAAGCTCACAACGTTTTTGTTCATAAAACGTTCCATGGCTTCAGGATATGCTGGTATAGAAAATGAGTTATTCTATCATGATAATACTTTTATGTTATTTGGTGATGCTAAGCAAGTATTTAAAGAAATTGTCCAGCATATAAATGATGATTGACTTAAATAACACCATTTGTTATAACCTTTTTTATTAAGCTAAAAAGCAAACATCATGAATTCCCAAAAAATATTACCATTACTTCCAAAAGCTACGGCTATGTGGTTAATTGAAAATACCTCATTAACTTTTAAGCAGATTGCTGATTTTTGTGGTATTCATGAACTTGAAATAAAAGGTATGGCAGATGGTGAAGTAGCACAATCTATTAAAGGACTTGATCCGATTGCAAATGGTCAGCTAACTATTGAGGAAATTGATCGTTGTAGCAAAGACCCTAAAAAGGTCTTACAAATTTTTCATAGCCCTGCCTACGAATTAATGAAAAATCAGAAAAAACAGCGTGCTAAATATACACCAATTGCAAGACGCCAAGATAAACCTGATGCTATATATTGGTTACTACGTAATTATCCAGATATCCAAGATAATCAAGTAGTTAAGCTTATTGGTACTACTAAAAGTACTATCGATGCTATTAGAACCCGTAGCCATTGGAATATGAAATCTATTCACCCACGTGACCCTGTATTACTTGGACTTTGTAGCCAAGTAGAGCTCAATAAGCTGGTAGCAATGCTAGAGTCCGTATCAAAGGTCACAACAAAGAAAGTAAAGTCTTAATAGTATTGCGTAGATCGAAGAACGTCCTGGTATGTCATCCCGTGGCGGCGTTGTTGCGCATGGATCATATTCAATAGACCTCTTACGAAACCCTAGCATTTTAGGTATAAAGGTTCTATTAAGTACTTAATGTGTAGTAATAATGAGATTCGATCAAGTTAAAGAGTTATAAGATGAAAGATTTAGTTGGTTAACAGAAAAGTAAAGAAGGAACCATTTTTAAAGATGGTGGATATTGTAAGGCAAGCTGATAGTCTTAAGAAATCAAAAGGTGGTCGTAAGAATAAGCGCAATCTAGAGGATCAGTTGCTTGTGACCTTAAAATATCTTAGAGAAGACCACACTTATTTCCATATAGGTCAAACAATTATGGCATTAGTGAATGTAAAGCATATAAAACTATTAAATAGGTAGAAGATACACTAGTAAAACATTCAAACTTTGCTCTTCCTGGGAACATATAAAGTTCTAATGAAAAATGTGATATGGATTATGAAGTAGTATTGGTAGATGCGACCGAGAATCCTATAGAAAGACCTAAAAAAAAAGTTGTATTATTTCAGAAAAAAAGAAAAAGCATACATTAAAAACCCCAACAGTGTTAGAAAAGCAAACAAAACAAGTAATATGTACAGATTTTGCCAATGGCAGAAAGGCACAATTTTAGGTTATTTAAAGCATCTAAAATGCTTATACATCATAAGGTTAAAGTATTACTGACACAGTATATCAAGGTATACAGAAGATTCATAATAATTCTGAGTTAC
>CAZJDC010000070.1:0-5824 GCA_964544715.1 uncultured Rickettsia sp.
GAAAACTCCTATACAAACTTTTAAGGATAGTAAAAAATTAGCTGTTGAAAACAATCATGAAATTATGTATCTTCAATACTCCTCTAATAGTCAAAATTTAACTGACAATCAGGTGCAAAATTTATAGTGCCTGTCATATCAAATCTTGACTTCTACACATCATATAGTACTAATGTGAACCCAATTGAACGACTGTAAAAATTTATGCTTATGCGAATTTTAAGACATTTACTGATTCTATACAATTATTTTTTGAAAATATTGAAAAATATAAAAATATAATTTTTTCATTGGTAAATGACAATTTTTAAACCATTGTGCCTAATCATTTTAACAACTCTTCATGTTGAAGAAAGTATACAAGAGATTTTAAAAAATTCTAAAAAATATCAATGCAATATAAAATATTATCCGATATATTGTTATTTAAACATAACATGTGCAAAGTATTAAGCTATGAATAAAGATATTTTAACTCAGAATTATGCAGTTGCGTTATTTGATAATGCTAAATCTGACGCTACTCAAGATAAAATTCTTGAAGAAATTAGTCTAGTGACTAGCATTATTGAAAATAATATAGAGCTTAAAGAGCTGTTATCTTCCCCTGTAGTAAATAAAGTTGATAAAATTGGTGTGATTAATTCGCTGGTAAAAAATATTAAAATCAGCAAAATAATGCATAATTTCTTATTATTGTTGATAAAAAATTCCCGTACTTCTATCTTAGCAGATATAGCAAGCATATATAATAAATTATTATATGAAAGCAAAAATATTAAAATAGTGCAGGTAATTTCTGCAAGTAAATTGCAGCAAAAAGAACAAGACTGGGTTAAAACAAATATTGAAAAAGAGCTAAAGCAAGGAACAAAAATAAATTTTGAAATAGACCCTACTATTATAGGAGGGATTGTAATCAAATATGATAGTCTTTTGCAAGATTACTCAATAAAAGGCAGTTTGGATAAAATAGCTAGGACTTTGCAGAAAGTTAGGGTTGCTGCATAGATGCATGTTATTTCTGCCTATGAGCCTTGTTGCTAGGCTTCAGTTTTACCCCTATCACTCCGGGTAACTTGTCCGATTTTGTTGCATAGTTTGAGAGTTGCATTGTATGTCATTCCCGCATTCGCGGGAATGACATTGTTGGATGTGATCCAAATAATAACGCCGTCATGGCATGACCATAGAATAATAAAAATACATAAACCATATGAAATTAAAACCTATTGAAGTAGCTGAAATATTACAGAAAGAAATAGCTAATATTAATTCTTTAAGCGAGCTTGAAGAAGTAGGGCAGGTAATAAATGTTGGTGATGGTATAGCAAAAATTTATGGTCTTACAAATGTGCAATCCGGTGAAGTAGTAGAATTTGAATCGGGTGTTAAAGGACTTGTTCTAAATTTAGAAAATGATAGTGTTGGTGCTGTGATTATGGGGGATGATAATCAGGTACAGCAAGGTGATAAAGTTAAAAGAACCAAAGAAGTTTTAGCAGTACCGGTAGGAACTGCTTTGCTTGGCAGAGTTGTTGACGCACTCGGTAATCCTATTGATGGTAAGGGTGATATTAAAAGCAAAGAATATCGCCATATTGAGATGAAAGCCCCAGGGATAATCGATAGAACTAGTGTTAGTGAGCCTGTGCAAACCGGTATAAAGGCTATTGATTCATTAATTCCGATAGGAAGAGGACAAAGAGAGTTAATAATAGGTGATAGACAAACTGGAAAAACAGCCATAGCTATTGATACTATTATTAACCAAAAGCAAGCTCATTTACTAAATAATGAAAAAGATAAAATATATTGTATTTATGTAGCAATCGGGCAAAAAAGATCAAGCGTTGCTCAGATAGTAAAAAAGCTAGAAGATGTTGGAGCAATGGATTATACGATTGTTGTTGCGGCTACTGCATCGGAAGCTGCTGCATTACAATTTGTTGCTCCTTATGCCTCATGTAGTATGGGTGAGTATTTTCGTGATAACGGCAAGCATGCACTTATTATTTATGATGACCTAAGTAAGCATGCTGTTGCATACAGACAAATTTCATTATTACTTAGAAGACCACCAGGACGTGAAGCGTATCCAGGTGACGTGTTTTATTTACATTCAAGATTACTTGAGCGTGCTGCTAAAATGTCAGAGGAAAAAGGTGGTGGCTCACTTACTGCACTACCTATAATCGAAACTCAAGCAAGTGACGTATCAGCTTATATTCCAACAAACGTTATTTCTATTACTGACGGTCAAATTTTCTTAGAAAGCGAGCTATTTTATAAAGGCATAAGACCGGCTGTTAATGTTGGGATTTCGGTAAGCCGTGTTGGTTCTGCAGCACAAATAAAAGCTATGAAGCAGGTTGCAGGCTCAATAAAGCTTGAACTAGCTCAATTTAGAGAACTTGAATCTTTTTCACAATTCGGTTCAGATTTAGATTCTGCCACTAAAGCACAAATTGAACATGGTAAAAGACTTATTGAGATATTAAAACAAGCACGATATCATCCTTTTTCGGTGGAAGAGCAGATAATAAGTATTTATGCTGGAACTAAAAAATATATAATAAATATACCTATAGAAAAAATTAAGGAATTTGAAGAAAAAATGCTTAATGAGATAAAGCAAAATCAAAAAGGTATTTTAGAGTCAATCACACAAGAAAAGCGTATAACAGAAGAAACTGAGCAGAAATTAAAAACATTTTTAGAGCATTTTTCTAAGGATTTTATTAGTCTCAATTAGAGAGGCATTGTGTCATCCCATGTTTTGAACATGGAATCCGGAAAAATAATTAAAATTACTGGATGCACGCTTTTGCGGGGATGACATACAAAGTAAAAGAAAAATTTTATGTCAAATTTAAAACAGCTAAGAACTAGAATTAAAAGCATTAAATCTACGCAGAAGATTACTAAAGCTATGCAATTAGTTTCGGCTTCTAAATTGACAAAAATAAAAAATCAAATAGCTCATTCAAATTTTTATGTTGAAGCTATTAGTAAAATGATGTCTACTGTATTATCGGCTGATATTTATGACTTTCCTATAGAAGAACAAAAATTTTTCAATACAGAGACAAACAAAGCAAATTTGCTAATAGTTATGACGTCTGAGCGTGGATTATGTGGCACGTTTAATTATCATATAATTAAACAAGTAAAAAGTGATATTGAAAACTTAAAAAGTAAAGGTGAGAAAGTTAAGCTTATTATTATTGGGAAAAAAGGATATGAAGCTTTAAAAAGACAATATGCGAGTTATATTAATAGTTATTTTGAGTTTTCGAAAGTCCATGATGAGAACTTAATGCTGCAGATAAAGGAAAAAATTATGTCAGCAGCCTCTAATTTAGAAATCAGTAACTGTACTATTTATTTCAATAAATTTAAAAATGCCATGACTCAAATCATGACAAAGCAGCAAATCTTACCGATAGAACAATATCATGATAATTCGTTAGCTGATAAGTATATAGTCAATTCAAGCTATAATTATGAGTATGAAGGGGAAAACCTAATATCCAACTTAATTAATTTATATATTAATTCTCAAATAAATTATGCTCTACTACAAAATAGAGCAAGTGAAGAAGGGTCAAGAATGACTGCTATGGAAAATGCTACAAATAATGCCCATGATATAATTAATAAGCTGGTGTTAAAATTAAATAGATCAAGACAGGAAATTATTACTACGGAGTTGATAGAGATCATAGCAGGCTCGGAAGCGGTGTGAATCGATGCACTTTTTGAACTGCATCTTCGTCAACACAAGTCCATAATGATGATTTTAGGTAATGAAAACAAAAGAAAAAAGCATGACAAAGAATATCGGGAAAATTACTCAAATTATTTCAGCGGTAGTTGACGTAAAATTTACTAATAAAAGTAAATTACCGCCGATTTTGAATGCTCTTGAGTGTTATAAAGATAAACAAAGAATAGTGCTAGAGATAGCCCAGCATATAGGTGATGATACAGTGCGTTGTATTGCTATGGACTCAACTGAAGGTTTGGTGCGAGGTATGGAAGTAGTAGATACAGGAAATCCTATTAGTATTCCTGTAGGGCTTGAAACATTAGGGCGTATTATAAATGTGATAGGTAACCCGATTGACGGCAAAGGAAAGATTAAAGGCTCACGCATTTCGTCTATATATAAATCTGTACCTAGCTTTACTCAGCAATCAACTGATCGTAATATATTAGTAACTGGTATTAAAGTGGTTGATTTGCTTGCCCCATATACTAAAGGTGGTAAGATAGGGTTGTTTGGTGGTGCGGGAGTTGGTAAAACTGTACTTATAATGGAGCTTATTAATAATGTTGCGAAAGCTCATGGTGGCTATACTGTATTTGCTGGAGTTGGTGAAAGAACCAGAGAGGGTAACGATCTTTACCATGAAATGATAGATTCTGGTGTTATTAATCTCGAAGAGCCTGAAAAATCAAAAGTTGTTTTAGTTTATGGGCAGATGAACGAGCCACCTGGAGCAAGAGCAAGAGTAGCTCTTAGTGGTCTTACTATCGCGGAAAGCTTTAGAGATATGAACCAAGGTCAGGATGTTTTGTTTTTCGTCGATAATATTTTCCGTTTTACACAAGCAGGATCTGAGGTATCGGCATTACTTGGTAGAATTCCATCAGCAGTAGGTTATCAGCCTACTCTTGCAACTGATATGGGTAAATTACAAGAGCGTATCACCTCCACTAAGCACGGCTCAATAACTTCTGTGCAAGCTATATATGTGCCGGCAGATGACTTAACCGATCCTGCTCCGGCGACGTCTTTTGCACATCTAGATGCAACAACAGTGCTTAGCCGTCAAATAGCAGAGCTTGGAATTTATCCGGCGGTTGATCCTTTAGATAGTACCTCGCAGGTACTTGATCCGATGATTGTTGGGGAAGAGCATTATAATGTAGCAAGAAAAGTACAGCAAATATTACAAACCTACAAATCTCTGCAAGATATTATCGCCATCCTAGGTATGGATGAGTTATCTGAAGAAGATAAGCTAACAGTGTCACGTGCAAGAAAAATACAGCGTTTCTTATCGCAACCTTTCCATGTAGCTGAGGTATTTACGGGATCTGAGGGGAAATTTGTTAATTTAGCTGATACCATAGCAGGCTTTAAAGCGCTTACAGAAGGTAAATATGATGATTTACCGGAAGCAGCTTTCTATATGGTTGGAACTATAGAGGAGGCTGTGGAGAAAGCTAAAACACTTAAGGTATAAATTGGAACTTCAATGACTGATAAGAAAAAACACGACAAAATTATATGCAGTGCCTTTGAAAATTCTTTAATCGCCAAAAAATTTTTTGAGATGCACTTTCCATCCTTTATAAAAGCATTATTTTCGTTGGAAACTCTTAAAATAGAAATGGTCAAAGAAAGTATAATGCTCCACGAAATCTTTAGGCAATATTTGAACATAGTAAACTTGTAAAAGACACTTGGAGTAATAATTATCAATTAATTAATGTTCATGACATTCCTGATGAAGAACTAAAAAAAAGAGCTTGGTTAGGAATCTTACAGTTTTTTATGAAACATATCCATGAACGCAATTTATTTAAGAGATGGAAAGAAATAGAGCATCTTTTGCCTAATTGTGCTAAAGTTAATATAGGTATTGATTATGTAGAGCTAATTTTATTCTATACTGTGACCAAAATTAAACAAAGTGATCTAATAGAGGTAGAAAATATATTTAAATCACATTGAACTCTGAACAAAGAGAAGAAATTATGGTTGCGCCAAGGAAAGTGCGTAAAAATCAGTTGGTGAGAATCCGATTTATGC
>CAZJDC010000071.1:0-5759 GCA_964544715.1 uncultured Rickettsia sp.
TTCTACTCTTAATACATTTATACTTATTTTACAAATTTTGCGTAAGGTGAGTAACCATCAACTCTTTGCTCATTCTGTAAAGATACTACCTTCGTTTACAACCTGCATCTTTTAACTAATTTATAACCAAAGTACTATTATCAATATACCTGTAACCCACTATTTATCAGTTATACAGAGCCATAGTGAATACGAAACTCACGTACAATTAGCAAAAATGTATGGAGAATTGAATGTAGTGGCTGCATTAGAAGTACTAGTAGAAGAGAAGATTGAGCCAATAATTAATCATATTACAGCTTTACTAAATAGTCAGACTAAAACTGTTTGTTCAGTAAAAATTAATCAACCAATACTGTCTGAATATGATCAATTACATTGCTTTAACACAATGGAGGTCGCATGAGTAAACAGATAATAACTCCGTAACCGCTAAATAATTTACTCGCTTCCCTACTTTTGCATCATGCTACAAATCAGTTGCAGAAAGCTTTGAGCAAGAAAAGAAAACATATATAGATTATCTACAGGAGTTAATCGTGGAGCAACTGATGTTTTAGTGACCTTATTAGCTGAACGTTATGAAATACGTAGTGTATTAATTACTAGCAATTTAGTTTTTGCAAAATGCAATACTTTGTTTAAAGATAAAATGACTATGTCAGAAGCTATTGAAAGATTTGTTCACCATTCTTTAATTTTTGAACTAAATACTGAAAGTTATAGAATAGCTACAGCGAAAGGCAAAAAATTAACTATAAAATCGGAGGATAATAATGTAATACTCTAGACAATATTTTTTACTCAAAAATGGGTAATTCTAATCTTCGTTCATCAGTACAATCAGTTTTTGATAAACATATGAAAACCTTAGTGAATTAGATTAGAAAGGTAAGATTATTTTTTATGAATTTACATCAATATATTATTAATATCATAATACTTTTAATTTTCAATTAAAAGTTAAATTAATTCTCCTTAAAACTTAATATTAAAAATCTTTACAAAATTTAGTGAAAAAAATAATATATAATATATTATAGATAATTATATCTTTAGCTCATTACATGGTAATTTTTAGTATAGTTTTTTTTAAAACCGTTTCAGTGTTATTAAGTGTAGTAATCGGGTTTTTAGCAGGTAAATACTCAAATGTTGAAAGAGAGAGTATCTCATCTTTATTATTCTATTTTATATCGCCTATAGTCTTCTTTACTATTCCTGCTAGCACCACTTTAACATTTTCAGCATTAAGTGTTACAGTTGTAACCTTTGTAATTGCGACATTGTTGTCATTATTTTCTTATTATTTCTTTGGTAAGTTTTGGCAAGATCATACACGTAATATTATAGCTTTGTCTTCTGGTACAGCAAATGGTGGATATTTTATGTTGCCTATAGCTGCTGCACTTTTTGATGATTATACTCTAAGTATTTACATGATGGCAGTAATAGGCGTTAATATTTACGAATGTTCGGTAGGCTTTTATATTTGCATGCGAAGCTTTGCAAACACTACTGATAGTATATTGAAAGTAGTAAAATTGCCAATTTTGAACGCATTTTTCCTAGGTTGTTTATTCAGTTTTTGCGGTTTTACTTTACCTGATTTCTTAGATGATTTTATATATAATATGAAGGGTTCTTTTTCGATACTTGGTATGGTTATGGTAGGTCTTGCTCTTTCATCACTTCAAAAATTTGAAGTAGATATCAAATTTACTCTCGCTACTTTTGTTGCTAAATTCTTATTTTATCCTTTAGGGGTAGGATTATTTATCATGTTTGATCATTTTGTAACAAAATGGTATAATAATGATTATTATAATGCATTAAAGCTACTTTCTACAGCACCCTTAGCTGCAAATACCATAGTTATAGCAAATTTACAAAAATTTTATCCTGAAAAGGTAGCTGCTACTGTGTTTTTATCATTACTTTTTGTAGTAGTATACATGCCGACAATGGTCAGTATTTTTTTAAATGATTTAAATTAGTCGATTCATATGAAAATTAGCTCAATTAAAGTTGGTCCATATATTAACTTTCTTCCTCTTCAATATATACCAGAACATAAAATTTCTTATGTAGAATTTGGTGATCCCAAAAATACAAATATAATAATATGTGTGCATAGTTTAACTAGCAATGCTCATGATTTTGATAAAATATCTAAGGAATTAAGTAAGGATTATAGAGTAATTTCATTAAGCTATCCTGGACGTGGTGATAGTAAAAATTTTAAAAAACCAGCCATTATAACTATAATACTTATATTATAAGTACGTATAAAAAAAACTATTTGGCTAAGTACTTCAAACGGGCGGAATGATAGGTATGGTTCTTGCCAGTAAATTTAAAAATATTTTTAAAGGTTTAATATTAACGGTATAGGGGCGTTTATCGATGCTGCTCCTTTATCAAAATTGCAGCTTATGTTAAAAAAACTGTTATATTAGAGGATTTGGAGAGTGCAAAAGAGCATTGAAAGATTATTTTATGGGCAGTCAGGCATTAAAGATGAAGAAGATTGGATTATTTAACAAAATATAGTGTTATTTCTACATTTGGCGGAAAATATAAAATGAACTATGATCCTGCTATAACGCAAAATATAAAAAATGTCAAAAGCCAGAAAGATGTAGATTTATGGTCTATATGGAATTATTTAATATATAAAATATTACTAATTCATGGCATTAAATCTCAAGTTCTAATAAAATCGACTGTTGAAAAAATGCAAAAAACAAAAGATTTGGATCTGTACAAAATTAAATATGCAGGTCATACTCCTTCCTTGACCAATTCCAATGAAATTGAACACATAAAATCTTGGTTAGAAAAATTATAAAAAAAATTAAATTATGAACATTACTACTAAAGTACTAATAATCGGCTCAGGTCCTGCCGGTTTAAGTGCTGCTATTTATGCAGCAAGGGCATCTTTAAATCCAATATTAATTAATGGTATTCAGCCTGGAGGACAGCTTACTATTACCACCGATGTTGAGAATTATCCAGGGTTTGCAGAAAGTGTACAAGGACCTTGGCTAATGGAGCAGATGCGTATGCAAGCTAAAAATGTTGGTACTAAAATTGTTAATGATTATGTAGAGCAAGTAGATTTGTCACAAAGACCTTTTAAAGTATCTACAGGATCTGGGACAGAGTACGAAGCTGAGAGTATAATTATTTGTACTGGTGCAGAAGCAAGATGGCTCGGCATCCCTACAGAGCAAGAATTTATAGGATTTGGGGTATCAGCTTGTGCTACTTGTGATGGTTTATTTTTTCAGAATCAGGAAGTAGTGGTAGTTGGTGGCGGTAATAGTGCTGTTGAAGAAGCTTTATATCTAACAAATCATGCAAGTAAGGTTACTATAGTACATAGAAGAGATAGTTTTAGAGCCGAGAAAATATTACAAGAGCGTCTCTTTAAAAACCCTAAAATATCTGTAATTTGGGATCATGTAATAGAGGAAATTGTTGGAAATGATAAGCCAAAATCTGTTGCCGGAGTTAAAATTCAAAATGTGCGTACTCAAGAGACAAGCTTAGTAAATTGTAGCGGCGTATTTGTAGCCATTGGGCATAAACCAAATACTGCTTTGTTTGCAGGGCAAGTTACAATGGATAGCGATAATTATATTATTACTACTCCAGGAAGCACTAAAACTAACATAGATGGTGTCTTTGCTGCAGGTGATGTTCAAGATAAAATATATAGACAAGCTATAACTGCAGCAGGTACCGGCTGTATTGCTGCCCTTGAAGCAGAAAAATTTTTGAGTAAGTAATTTGTATTATGCCATAGTGGTGAGTACTGTCATGCTAATACAGCGTTGCTGGGTGGATCAACACACTTTTTCGGTATCATCTAGTTGCTTAACCATAGGGTCCAGAAAATAATAAAAAATGCTAATGTTAGAAATAAAAATAGCTATACTAAAAAGTAGCTAATAATTATTTCCCTATTTTTTACTCTAGCTATATGCCTATATTATCACGTTTATTTGCTACTAAAATACGTTAATACAGCTACCCGGCATTAATTTATAATAGTGCTTATTCAATAGCGAGTCTTATCCCAATTATAGCTTCCTATTTATTACAGAAATATCAATCTCTTTTAATATTAGGTATTTTCTTTATTTTAAGTATAATTCTGGCATTTATTTCCATTATAACAGTACAAAATAGAAAAAATTATTATTAAATATTTTATATGTCTGTTAACAATTGCAATTCTAACTTATCATTCGTGATGAAATTTTTTAGTATTTGGTTATTTAACTTTAAAACCTGAAAAGCTTAGGTTTAAGCTACGTTCTTCGTTTGATATGTTTGTGTAAAAATGTTAAAAAATAAGGAGTGGTGCACCCGAGAGGAGTCGAACCCCTAACCTTATGATCCGTAGTCATATACTCTATCCAATTGAGCTACGGGTGCTAAATCCTAAAGGAGGATATATAAAAGCTTATCGTTTGTCAAGAAACATATATTTATACTATTTTCCAAATAAAACTTTTTCTACTTCACGATAGTTTCGTATTCACTATGGCTCTGTATAATGATAAATAGTGGGTTACGGGTATATTGATAATAGTACTTTGGTTATACATTAGTTAAAAGATGCAGGTTTTAAACTAAGGTAGTATCTTTACAGAATTAGCAAAGAGTTGATAGGTTATTGAAAAATAATATAGTATTCTGGACTGAAAAATCAAGACAAATTTGATTAAATTTTGTTTCCTATTTTTGTCATTTCTAAGCAGCTAATTGATAATAAAAGTATCAATACCTGTCTTAAGATCTTTAATATTTAATTGTAAATCTTCAGATTTAATCTGGAATATTCAGATTGAAACTAGCATAGTTTATGTGTATATAGAAAGCTAGGAAGTTAGTCATTATATATATAAACTAATTATCAAAACTCAATTCAAAGGAATAATATATCAAATTATGATCAAAAAATAATCAAACCAAAATAAGGATTATTAGAACTTGCGAAACGACTTGGTAGTGTAAGAGGAACCGCATGTAAAGTAATAGGCTATTCAAGAGATAGCTTTTACCGATTCAAGGCACTATATGAGATGGTAAGGAGAAGCATCTCTTGTGGATATGAGTCGTAAGAAACCTATAGTAAAGAATCGTGTATCAGCACATATAGAACAATCAGTAATAAATCTTACTATAGAAAATCCTGCCTTTGGTCAGCTTCGTGCGAGCCAAGAACTAATGAGGCAAGGTACTAATAGTGTCATTCAGTGGTGTACGTTCTATTTGACTACGTACAATGATCTTGAGACTCTAAAGAAACTCCTCTCAAAGCTTTAGAAGCTAAAATCTGCACAGGACGTTATCTTTCTGACAGAAGAACAACTAGCTGCTCTAGAAAAAGCAAAACAAATTAAAGTAGGAACATGGAGAAATGGATACTCAGCATCCAAGTTACCTTGGTGCCACAAGACAGCTATTATGTCGGTAATATGAAAGGAGTAGGTAGAATATACCAATGACACTTATTCCAGAGTGGCTATTTGCAAACTCTATACTGATAAATCTGCCATAACATCTGCTGATATTTTAAATGATAAGGTAATACCTTTCTTGAATAATCATGATGTACCACTACTTAGAATCCTTACAGATAGAGGAACGGAATATTGTGGCAAGGTAGAACATCATGCTTTTGAGTTTATATTGGGCTATAGAAAATATTGATCATACTAAAACTAAAGCACGTTCTCCTC
>CAZJDC010000072.1:0-5703 GCA_964544715.1 uncultured Rickettsia sp.
TCAACTGGTACTCTATACCTTGCTTCTAATGATACAGAAAATGATGCTGCCTATCTAAATATTTCATCATTGATTTTTGACCAATCAATAGCCGGCAAGTAACTTATAAACATTATGATTATAGTAACTATACTATTCATATATATTGCTAATCTAATGCAAAAATTAGCTTTTTCTTCCGTATTAGCTCAGTAATTATATCAGTAATTAAAAATGTTAAAGGGTATAATATTGCTCCTGTAGATAACTCAAACTTATGAAATGGTATTTGTAACATAACAAATTTTGATACATTAAGTTACCAAGTATTATATCAAAGAGTAGAGTATATTATACAAAGTCCTACATAAATTTTTTCGCTATTTGTCATAGTTAGCTATTTATCTCTCCGCTATAATCTATTATTATAAACCAACCTATTATAATAAATAATTTATAAAATAATGACAAACACTAAATATTACCCAGAAGTTAGCTCAAATGCTAATTTTGCAATCATAGAGAAAGAAATATTAAAATATTGGCAAGATAATAATATATTCCAGAAATCTATTGATATTAGAGAAGGCGATGCTGAGTTTATCTTTTACGATGGTCCACCTTTCGCTAATGGATTACCGCATTATGGGCATTTACTTACCGGCTTTATTAAAGACGTATATGCCAGATACCAAACGATTAGAGGCAAGAAAGTAGAACGTCGCTTTGGTTGGGATTGTCATGGATTGCCCGCTGAAATGCAATCTGAAAAGGAGCTTGGTATTTCGGGACGTCTTGCTATTACTAATTTCGGTATAGAGAAGTTTAACGCTCATTGTAGAGATTCAGTAATGAAATATGCCGGCGAGTGGGAGCAATACGTAACACGTCAAGCAAGATGGGTGGATTTTAAGAATTCTTATAAAACAATGGATAAGAATTTTATGGAATCTGTGTTTTGGGCTTTCAAAGAGTTATATAATAAAGGATTATTGTATGAATCTATGCGGGTAATGCCTTATTCTTGGACATGCGAAACTCCGCTTTCTAATTTTGAAACAAGACTTGATAATTCATATAGAGAGCGAGCGGATAAAGCAGTAACGGTTAGTTTTGTACTGAACGACAGACTACCGTATGGTGGCTATAAGGAGTATCGTGTTTTAGCCTGGACGACAACCCCATGGACATTGCCATCAAATCTAGCTTTAGCAGTCAATAGCGATATTAATTATGCATTAGTTCCTAAAGACGATGTTTGTTATATCATAGCAGCCTCATCCGTCTCTAAATATGCTAAAGAATTAGAGCTAAAAGGTCATGCACAATTTACGATAATTCAAGGCTCAGAGCTTCAAGGATTAAGCTATAAGCCGTTATTTGACTATTTCAAAGATCATCCGAACAGCTTTAAGATATTGGCCGGCGATTTTGTTATTGAAGGTGACGGCACAGGCGTGATACATATGGCTCCAGGATTTGGTGAAGATGATCAAATATTTTGCGAGCGGGAAGGCATTAAACTTGTTTGTCCCGTGGATAATAGCGGTAAGTTTACCAAAGAAATTCCTGATTTAGAGGGCTTACAAGTATTTGATGCTAATGACAAGATAATAATCAAGCTGAAAGAGCAAGGCAATTGGCTAAAAACCGAACAATATATTCATAATTATCCGCATTGTTGGCGTACGGATACCCCGCTTATATATAAAGCTGTTCAATCATGGTATGTAAAAGTGACCGAGTTTAAAGACAGAATGGTAAAGCTAAATCAGCAAATTAATTGGATACCAGGACATGTTAAGGATAATTTATTCGGTAAATGGCTTGAGCATGCTAGGGATTGGTCAATAAGCCGTAATAGATTCTGGGGAACGCCTTTGCCGGTATGGAAGTCAGACGATCCAAAATATCCACGTATAGATGTTTACGGCTCTATCGAGGAGTTAGAGAACGATTTTGGCGTGAAAATTACTGATTTACATCGTCCATTTATCGATGAGCTCACAAGACCGAATCCTGATGATCCAAATGGTAAATCAGTAATGCGTAGGATAGAAGACGTGTTTGATTGTTGGTTTGAAAGCGGCTCAATGCCGTACGGGCAAGCACACTACCCTTGTGAAAATAAAAAGTGGTTTGAGAATCATTTTCCGGCAGATTTCATAGTTGAATATTCAGCACAAACACGTGGCTGGTTCTATACTTTAATGGTATTATCTACCGCCCTATTTGATCGCCCGCCGTTTTTAAATTGTATATGCCACGGGGTGATTTTAGATGCCAGAGGTCAAAAATTATCAAAACGCCTAAATAATTATGCTGATCCGCTAGAACTATTTGATAAATACGGCTCTGACGCTTTAAGAGTAACAATGCTTTCTTCCAATGTTGTTAAAGGTCAGGAGCTACTGATTGATAAAGACGGCAAAATGGTATTTGATACGCTTCGTTTATTTATCAAACCTATCTGGAACGCTTACCATTTCTTCACAATGTATGCTAACGCTGACCATATTAAAGGCGAACTTAATTTTACATCTAAAAACGTTTTAGATAGTTATCTATTATCTAAACTTAAAATAGCGGTAGAGAAAATTAAAGAAAGCTTAGACAATTTTGATACTCAGACAGCTTATCACGCAGTTTCAGAGTTTTTTGAAGTGCTAAATAACTGGTATATTAGACGAAGCAGAGCGAGATTTTGGAAAAGCGAAAAAGATGCAGATAAGCAAAATGCTTATAACACGCTATATACCTGCTTAGAGACTATGGCTATTGCGATGTCGTCTTTAGTGCCGCTTATTTCGGAAGCGATGTATAAGGGGCTGCACAACAATGTCATCCAGTGCCTTGTCCACGGGATCTCAGAAGATAAATCTGTTAAAGATCCCGTGGACAAGGCACTGGATGACAAGTCGGCTCGCGATGACGGCTCTATTTCCATCCATCTATGCAACTATCCTGATCTTTCACAGTTCAAAATAAATAGTGAGCTAGTGGATACTATGGATACTGTGCTGGATATTTGCAGTAACAGCCTATTTATCAGAAGTAGCGAAAACGTACGTGTAAGACAACCGCTTACAAGTATAACTATTATCAGCAAAAATAACGATCAACTAAAAGATTTTGAAGATTTGATTAAAGACGAAATCAATGTTAAATCGGTTATTTACCGTGATGATTTAGAGAATTATGCAAGCACAAAACTCTTGATTAATTTTCCATTACTTGGTAAGCGTCTTCCGACTAAAATGAAAGATATAATAGCTGCCTCTAAAAAGAACGAATGGGAAACAACAAACGGCGGCTTAAAGATTTGTAACGAGACCTTAAATAGCGATGAATATAAGATTATATTAGAGCCTCATTCACATATTAAAGGAACCGCAAGTTTTGCAAATAATAGCAGCCTGCTGATACTTGATTTAGGGCTAACTCCTGAATTAATAGATGAAGGAATAGCTAGAGACATCGTACGCTTCATACAACAAGCTCGAAAAAATGCCGATTTTGCTATAACAGATAGGATTTTGATTGATATAGATTTGCCGAACATAACTGATATTTACGGTGAATTTATTAAAGAGCAAACCTTAGGTGAATTTACTAAAGATTTCACTCCTGATTATATTAGTGAAATCGATCTAGAAAACCACAAACTACAACTAAAAATTAAGAAGGTAAACTAATAGTTAATTCATTAATATTGAGTGAGTCCGTACACCAAAACTCTACGAGCCCTAGATTGGTTGAGTCAACAGTGATTTTATAATATTCAAGAAGCACAAGATCTGGCAACTCAATCATGGCTTTGGTAATATAATAATAAAAGACCAAATATGGCTCTATAGGTGGTATATAATGCCAATACAAAAATTGGCTTTGGCATCTCTTTAACTCTCTACTTCTATTGCGATTACAATTGGGAGGATTACCGCTCAACGTCCTCAAGATATAGGCACTAGAAATGTTACGGCTAAAAAGCTTAACGTCTTAAACTTAGGTATTAGTAGAGCAAAAAATAATCTTTATATTATTGGTAAAGCTGAGATTTGGTTAAAGCACGATTATATGAAAGATATATATAATATTCTTGCCTAGGTGTATAAGATGAATCCCATTACAAGCTCGCGCGGGGCATGACAGGGAAAATTGTCCACACAAAACACTCCACCGCGGTATAACATTTTAATTTCGCTTCTTCCTTTCTTCTAATATAATTGCATGTATTTTATGTAACGTGTCATTAAAATCATCGTTAGTAATTATATGATCATATTCGTTGGCATGGGACATTTCTGCTTGTGCTGAAGCCATACGTAATGTTATTATTTCCTCATTATCGGTAGCTCTATTTCTTAAGCGTTGCTCTAGTACTGTAAGGCTAGGGGGTAAAATAAATATAGCGATGGTATTAGTAGTATTTTGTTTGATACTCCTTGCACCTTGCCAATTGATATCGAATAAAACATCTAGACCCTGATTAAGTAAATTTTCGACATATTCTTTAGGAGTGCCATAATAATTATGGTATATTTTAGCATGTTCGAGGAATTCATTTTGTTTAACTAATTCTTCAAACTCAGCTTTAGTTTTAAAATAGTAATTTACTCCATCTTGCTCGTTTGATCGTGGTTTTCTAGTAGTTGCCGAAATTGATAAGCGTAGATTAGTATCGATTTCTAATAATGCCATTGTTAAGCTCGATTTACCTGCTCCAGATGGAGAAGATAAAATTATGATCAATCCTTTGTTTTTTGTCATTTTTACAAACTATTTGTATTAGGCATAGTTCTCCTTATTACCTCATCCGTAGTACAACTAAAGTATTTTGCTATTTTGAACATTGTATCTATTTCAGGATTAAAGTCACGATTTACTTCTACTATCATAATTCTACTACTAGTAGTAGGGACATCAGTAACTTCAGCAAGATATTTACGATTTATTTTTTTCTTGTTTTAATTTTTCTTCTAAAAATTCTTTTACTGTAAGTAGCGAGTGCCATATTGATATACTCCAAATAGTTCGATTAAATATTTGTCTCACCATAAAAAAAAATACCTTTGGTGTCATCCCATGGCTTGTTCACGGGATGACAGTAATGAGTAATAAACATATATTTTACCAGCAATTCTTGATAATTATAGGTAAATTTATAAGGACTGACAATAACTAAATCAAAGCGAATATTATTGTTGCTGATTAAAAGAGACAAATGGTACCCATCAAGTTAACTCAGATTTAACAAAAAATAAGTATTTTGTGAACGAAGATATGAGACTTGTAGATCATAAATTTTATAAAAATCCTGTGTTTTATGGTTAACTTGACGGTGCCCATAAAATAGTACTAAAGTAACATGTTGAAGTACTATGTATTAGATAATTAGTCTTTCAAGACAGGCTATCAGAGAGATCACTTTGTAATAGTATTTCTGATACTACTTTCTTATAGTAGGATTGGATACTTTGCTCTTATTAGACCTCTTACGAAACTAGCATTTTAGGTATAAAGGTTCTATAAATACTTAATTTTTAGTAATAATGAGATTCGATCAAGTTAAAGAGTTAGAGGATGAAAGATTTAGTTGGTTAACAGGAGTAAAGAAGGGGATCTTTTTAAAGATGATGGATATTTTAAGGAAAGCTGATAGTCTTAAGAACTCACCTTACGCAAGATTGACAAAATAAGTATAAAGGTAGTAAGTCCATCCGC
>CAZJDC010000073.1:0-5697 GCA_964544715.1 uncultured Rickettsia sp.
CTGTGAAATATTGTTATGGAAAAAATCCTATACAAACTTTTAAGGATAGTAAAAATTAGCTGTTGAAAAGAACAATGAAATTTTGTACCTGAATTATCAGTTACTATTGTGACTTCTACACTTGCCACTCCAATGGCTTTGGTCATTTAATAACGAAAGACCAAATATGGCTATAGGTATTATAACACCAATACAAAAATTAGCTTTGGCAGCTTAACTCTCTACTCTCTATTGTGATTAAAATTGGGAAGATTACCAGTTCTACAAAAACTATTGTATATTTTGGCTCTATAGTTTATTTTGATTAGCAAACTAATATGCTGAATTTATTATAAATAACGGATTATTACAAATGGCAACTACCATATTAAAAAATGAAGGGCTAGATTTTCATATTAAAATTTCAACACCTTTAAGTGAGATTGATAATGACATTCAAAAAGAGTTACTTGATTTAACAAAAAACAAAAAAGTTAAAATTCCAGGTTTTAGAGTTGGTAAAGTACCCATTGCAATTGTTGAGAAAAAATATGGTGTTTCTGTCAGAAATAATATAATAGAAAAAAGAATTAATGATTCGGTAAATCATGTTATTAAGGAACATAATTTAAATATTGTCGGTAGACCGAAAATTGATGATTTACAAAATGAACCTAATAAGCCTTTAGAATTTACAATAAAAATGGAATTATTACCTAAAATTGATATTCCCGATTTAAAGAAAATATCTATAACCCGTCCGAAATTAGAAGTGAGTCCTGATGACGTTGAAGATCAGCTCAAAAAGCTTGCAGAAATGATAAAAAATTATACTAAAGAAAGCAAAGCAAAAGCTAAAGATGGTGATCAAATTACCATAGATGCAATTGGGTATATTAAAGATGAACCTTTCGAAGGTGGTAAACTTACTGATTTTAAAGTAGTTATAGGTAGTAATGCACTTATCCCTGGTTTTGAGAAGCAATTAATAGGTGCTAAAGCTGGTAGCGAAGTAGAAGTTAATGTAGCTTTCCCTGAAAATTATCATGCTAAAGATTTAGCTGGTAAAGATGCTTGCTTTGTAGTGCAGGTTAAGGCTGTTCATACTGCAGAACCTACAGTTATTGATGATGAATTTGCTAAAAAATTTCAGAGCAATAGCCTTGAAGAGCTACGTACTCACTTTACCAAAAAAATAGAAAATGAGTCGGAAGAAGCTATTTCTACTATAATGAAAATGAATTTATTTGATCAGCTAGAAAAATTGTTAGATTTTGATGTGCCTGAATCTTTATTAGAGCAAGAGAAAAATATCTTAAAATCTGAAACTGATAAAAGCGAACAAGCTGATTCTGTATTTAAAGATAAATCACCAGAGCAAATAAAAGAATATTATGCTAAATTAGCACTACGCCGTGTGCGAATTGGATTAGTGCTTGCAGCATATGCAAAAGATAAAAATTTACAATTAGAGCCTGATGATCTTCGCAGAATTATTATGCAGCAGACACGTAGTGTCCCTGGTCAAGAAAATATGTTATTTGATTTTTATAAGAATAACCCTAGAGCTGTTGAGCAGCTTAAAGGACCTGCATTAGAAGAAAAAGCTGTACAACATATTTTTGATAATGCAGTAAAGCTCAAAGAAAAAAAATACAACAGCAAAGAATTAGAAAAATTATTAGAAGTAGAAGAGCAACGCATTACTGCACTGTAATCATCATACCGTATCGTGATCCACGGTATCCAAAATAAGCTAAAAATGCTAAAACACAAAAAGTAGTACGAGATATCCCGTGAAAAAACTATCATTTCAGCAAATTATATTAACCTTGCAAAATTATTGGCAGGATTATGGCTGTGCTATTCTACAGCCTTACGATTCGTATGTTGGAGCTGGTACGTTTCATCCTGCAACAGTGTTTCGTTGTCTTGGTTCAAAGCCTTGGTATGTTGCTTACGTACAACCATCAAGAAGACCTGGAGATAGTAGATACGGCATGCATCCTAACAGGATGCAACACTATTACCAATTTCAAGTTATCTTAAAACCCTCTCCTAATAATATTCAGGAGCTATATCTTAAAAGCTTAGAATGTTTAGGAATAGATTTGAAAACTTATGACATTCGGTTTGTTGAAGATGATTGGGAATCTCCAACACTTGGAGCTGCAGGGCTTGGTTGGGAAGTATGGTGTAATGGTATGGAAGTGTCGCAGTTTACGTATATGCAGCAAATTGGTGGTATTGAATGTAGACCCGTTGCGGGTGAAATTACCTACGGTTTAGAAAGGCTTGCTTTATATATTCAAGGAATTGATGAGGTAAAAGAACTTGATTGGAATGGTCAAATAGGTGAAAAAGCTTTAAAGTATGGTGAAGTTGATTTTGAGGTTGAAAGACAATTTTCAAAATTTAATCTAGAGCTTGCCGATAGCGAAATGCTATTGCGTCATTTTAAAGATAGTGAAGAACAATGTGAGCGGTTAGTAGCGGCACACTTGCCGTTACCTGCTTATGACTATTGTCTTATGGCAAGTCATTACTTTAATTTATTGAATTCACGTGGAATAATTAGCGTAACTGAGCGTGCTTCGTATGTGTTAAGAGTGCGTCGTTTGGCTAAAATTTGTTTTATGAAATGGTTGGAGATGAACGGTGAGTGAATTATTATTAGAACTATTTAGCGAAGAAATTCCGGCTTTCATGCAGAAAAATGCAGAAGAAGGGTATTTAAACATTTTTACCAAAATTTTTGAAGAGAACGAAATATTTGCAAAGTTAAAAGTATTTTCAGGACCTCGTAGGATAACACTGTATGCTACACATTTGCCGAAAGTAACGTTACCAAAAGAAATCGAGATTAAAGGACCAAGTACGGAAGCACCGGAGGTTGCAATTAATGGTTTTTGCAAAGCTCATAATGTTAGCAAACTAGAGCTTTCAACTAAGTTAGTTAATCATCAATTATATTATTTCTATATTAAAATAGTATCAGAAAGACAAATAAAAGAAATTTTATCTGAAATTCTTGTAGAAGCTATTAATAAATATAGTTGGGCGAAATCAATGTTTTGGGGGAATTATAATATAAAGTGGATTAGACCGCTACGAAATATTTTATGCATATTTGATGGCGAAATATTACCGCTGCAATTTGGGCATTTAACTGCTAATAATATCACTTTTGGGCATCGCCTTACTGATAATAAAAAACTCGCAATAACAGATTTTGATGATTACAAAACTAAACTCATAGAAAATCATGTAATTTTAGAAAGATTGAAGCGAGAAGAAATAATTAAAACCGGTTTATTAGAGCAAGCAAGTGCTCATCATTTAACCATAAAAGAAGATTTAAGATTAGTCGAGGAAGTAGCAGGGCTTAGCGAATTTCCAGTAATATTATGCAGTACAATACCGCAAAAGTTTTTAGAGTTGCCTAAAGAAGTGTTAACTTCTTCAATGCGTACTCATCAGAAATATTTCTGTTTATTTGACAAAAAAGGAAATTTTGCACCATATTTCCTTTTTGTGAGTAACGGCAATTTTGCCAATAGCCAGTTAGTCATGCAAGGTAATGAAAAAGTATTATCAGCAAGGCTGTCTGATGCTTTATATTGTTACAAACAAGATATATCTAAAACTTTAAAATCAAATTTAGAAAAGCTTGGAGTTGTAACATTTCATACAAAGCTTGGTAGCTTAAAGGAAAAAGTAGAGCGTATTACTAATATTTGTAAATATATCGATCCTGATAATAAAGATTTAATTATGGCAGCTCAACTTTGCAAAAGTGATCTTGTTTCTGAAATGGTCGGAGAGTTTCCTGATTTACAAGGTATTATGGGTTATTATTATGCAAAACATGAGGGCTTGAGTGAAGAAATAGCGGCAGCAATCAAAGATCATTATAAGCCGCAAGGTTTGAGTGATAGTGTACCGGTCAGTAATGCTGCTTTACTTGCGTTTGCGGATAAATTAGACAGCTTAGTAGGTCTCATGATAGCCGGTGAATCTCCAACAGGTTCTGGTGACCCATATGCATTAAGACGTCAGGCATTAGGTATTATAAGAATAATAGTTGAGAATAAGTTAGCGCTAAATTTAAGAAATTTAATTGATTTTTCCTTGCAATTATATAAAGATTCAGCTGATAAAGATAAGGATTTAGTAATATCGTTTTTTGAAGAAAGAGCAAAAATTTTTTTAAAAAATGAATATGATATTACACTAATTAATGCTGTTTTTGATTTAAATTTAGCAAATATAAAATTTAAGCTTGATGCATTGAAAGAGTTTTTAAAAGAAGAAGATGGACAGCAATTATTAAATGCTTATAAACGAGCAAGTAATATACTTGGAAGCCACAATATTGATGGTATTGTTGATCCTAATTTATTTAGTACTCAACCTGAAAAGGAATTATTTGAAGTAATACAAAAGGTTTCATTGCAAATTGTCGATAAGGATTATCATGAGACATTAAATTTATTGCAGATTCTATTAACCCCAATTACTAGTTTCTTTGATAATTTACTTATTAATGATAGTGATCCAAAAATTGCCAAAAACCGTTTGTTAATGTTACAAGATGTTTGTAAATTATTTCATAAGATTGCTAAATTTAACCATTTATGATAAAGCAAGCAGTTACATTTATCAAGTCAGGTAAAGTAGTGGTTTTTCCAACCGAAACCGTATATGGCATAGGAGCGGATGCTACCAATCAAGAAGCATGTTTAAAAATTTTTCAATTTAAAAATCGTCCTGCTATCAACCCGCTGATTGTGCATGTGTTCTCTATAGAGCAAGCAAAAGAAATAGGTGAGTTTAATTATATAGCCGAAAAAATAGCAGAAAAATTTTGGTCTGGTCCTTTATCTATAGTAGTTCCATTAAAAAAAAATGCAAATATTGCACTGGCAGTTACGGCAGGATTAAAAACTATAGCGATTCGTATGCCGTCCCACCCGCTAGCATTGAGACTTATTACACAATCGGGAAAGCCAATAGCTGCTCCAAGTGCTAATCCTTCAAATTATATAAGTCCAACTAGACTAGAGCATGTTACAAAGCATTTTAAGGATAATAAGGAAATTGTTATTTTAACAGCTGAAGATTATCAATCTCAGTATGGTTTAGAATCAACTATCGTTGATACTACGACTGATATACCTGCTATTCTTAGAGAGGGGTTTATAACTTCTGAAATTTTAGAAGTAGAACTTGGTACTAAAATCCATAAAGCATCGCAAAATGTTAATATTAAAGCTCCAGGGATGCTTGAGAAACATTATTCCCCAACAGTACCAATTAGATTAAATGCTACAGATTTAAATGATAAAGAAATTGGACTAAATTTTGGTGATAGTAAACTGAGAGGGGAATATTCACTAAACCTAAGTAATACAGGCAACCTTATAGAAGCAGCCGCCAATCTGTATGCCTATTTGAGGTTGTTAGATGATTATGCTGCTGCTCATAATATAAAACATATAGCAGTTGCCCCTATACCTTCGATCAATATAGGTGTTGCTATTAATGATAGATTAAAGCGTGCTGTAGAAGTCAAGATTTGATATGACAGACACTATAAATTTTGTACCTCATTGTCAGTCAAATTTCTCTATTAGAGGAGTATTGAAGATACATAATTTCATTATTGTTTTCAACAGCTAATTTTTTACTATCCTTAAAAGTTTGTATAGGAGTTTT
>CAZJDC010000074.1:0-5667 GCA_964544715.1 uncultured Rickettsia sp.
TCTTAGCTAAGCACTTCTCTAGTCAATAGTCACTCCCTATTTAACTTAAGCTATAAGTTTTACTCTGTTTATTTTAACTTATTTCAGAAACTTAAGTGCTCTATTTTCTGTCCAATTTTTTAATCCATTATATTATTATAAAATTCTACTCCTTTTGTCGATTATTTTTTGGGAGGATTACCATAACTATATCCTTTATTTAAATTCTTAGTACTGCAATTTTTACCAACACTAAAAGATTTGATTTGCGGAATAGAGATATTTTTTCAATTTCCAAGCTTTACTAAGGCTTCGTCTATTCATTTTTCGGAAATATTTTTTGCAAATTTAAATAATACAATGTGCTTGATCATAGCAATTAACTAACAATAACTAAAATAACATAAGTAGCCAAAAAAACATTATTATTTTTCTTTTAAACGATCAGCTATTAATTTATATGATTCATAAGCTTTAGCTGGGTCTTTTTCAAGTAGTTCAAAACCTAGCCTTTCATTACTATTAATATGCCATAACTTACAAGTATCAGGGCTAATTTCATCAGTTAACATTACTAAAGATTCCTCACCGGTAAATACCAGTCCGAATTCAAGATTGCATTCAACAAGCCGAATACCGATGCCGATAAACAAACCACTTAGGAAATCATATATACGCAAAGCTTGCTTCTTAACTGTCTTAATTTCATCTTTAGTTAACCAACTAAAATTTAATATTTGATGTTCATTAACTATCGGATATTTAAACTCACGACTTTTTACTTTAAAGTCAATTATTGGCTTATCAAATACAAATCCTTCATCCATACCGAATTCTTTTACAAACCTACCACATGCAACAGAAGATACAATTACTTGCAGAGGAAACATATCAACATATTGAATTAACTGCTCTCTCATATTTAGCTTTTCAATAAAATGATTTTCAATACCGATCATTTCAAGCTTAGTCATTAGAAAGGAAGAAATATTATTATTAAGCACTCCTTTGCCTGACACATCAATAATTTCGCTGTTTTCCAAAGTAGCTTTATCAGAAAAGGCCATGATAAGTAAAAAATCTTCTTCGGAAGAATATAGGGTTTTACTTGAGCCTTCATATATTTTTTTTTTCATATATTTTTTAAAAATTTATTTAACGTCATTGCGAGGAAATTACAAAGTAATTGTACGAACAAGAAAGTATAAAAAATGCTAACATTATTGTTATTTTTACTGGATCTTACTCCAAGTGAGCTAGATGAGACCAAGATTGAATATGATCCACGCAATCAACACCGCCACAGGATAACACAAAAAGTGCTTTTCGATCTACGCAACAACATCCTATCCCACACAACTACTAGACCAATTTTTTACATAGCTTCTATGTCATTCCTGCTTTCGTACAATAACATTGAAACAGTCTAAGACTTCTTTAGCAACTCAATTACTTTCGGAAAGTCTAATACATACTCTTCTTGTTTTTCTAAATCTTTGATTTTGAGGTTGTTATTTGCTTGTTCCTCGTCGCCAATAAAAACAATAAATTTGGCATTTTCATTTAAAGCTCTTTGCATTCTTTTTGCCATTTTACCGCTTATCTCTATTAACGCAGGTATGTTATGTAAGCGTAATTGATCAGCTATTTTTAAAGAATGCAGAATATTATTCTCACCTATCGGCAATACAAATATTGGAGTTACTGAATTTATATTATATTCCTGCATTAAGGCTATTCGCTCAATTCCTGCCGCAAAACCTATCGCTGCTACTTCATCGTTATTACCCATGATGCGACTAAGCCCATCATAACGCCCGCCGGCAAGAATAGTGGATTGACTTCCTAGCTTTGTAGTTGTAAATTCAAAAGCGGTATGGCAGTAATAATCAAGCCCTCTAACTAAACGTGGGTTTATGGTATATTTTACATTTAAAATATCAAGATATTTTAGTAACTCTTCAAAATATGCGTTTGATTCCTCAGTATAATACTTCAATAAAACAGGGGCATTAGCTACTATTTTTTGATCAATTTCAGTTTTAGAATCAAGAATCCGCATCGGGTTTTTAGTTAACCTTATTTTGCTCTCTTCTGATAACTCATCTTTAAAGTCGCTTAGATATTCTACTAATGTTTGCTGGTAGGTGCTACGTGAATGACTACAACCAAGAGAATTTAACTCCAAAGTAGTATCAGCTAAAACATCTAAACTTTCAAGTATATCTACTGCCAGCTTTAAAGTTTCAGCATCAGAGATAGCTCCCTTAGCTCCTAAATATTCATAATTTAGCTGATGAAATTGTCTTTGACGCGCTGCTTGAGGTCTATCATAACGAAAAACAGGACCGGTAGAAAATAATTTGAGAGGTAATTTATGCTGCAGACCATTAGAGATAAAAGCTCTTACAATCCCTGCTGTAAATTCAGGACGTAGTGCTACAGATTCATCGCTTTTGTCTAAAAAGCTGTAAATCTCTTTATTGATTACGTCAGAGCTTTCACCCATTGAGCGGTTAAAAACTTTTGTATATTCGAGTATTGGAGTACTCATTTGCTTGTAACCATATAATTCTCCAACCTTTTTCGCTTTAGCAATTATATAGTCATAAACTTTATAATCATCTGGCAAAAGATCTTTCATTCCTCGTAGTGGTTGGAGTTTATCGGTCATTCTGATTTATTTAATGCTATTTTATTAATTAAATTATATAGCAAAAAGTATTAGGATATAGACTTTAAATTTTAGAGCGAGCTAAACTAGGCGTACATTTAGTACGTGAGCATAAGCTAGTCTCTTAAAATTTGATGTATATATCCTAATAATTGAAGCTATACTTCTTTCTTCATAAAAAATGATCTGACTATATATAAAATAAATATTGTAACAAACCAAATTAGTAAAGCACGTCCTGCTGTAAGTAAATTACACTCACCATCATACATTTGAATGAATAGCAAATAAAAACACGCTATTAAAATAAACGGAGCAATAATATATACTACAGGACACTTAAATGGTCTTTGAGCATGAGGTAATTTTATTCTAAATAATAATACTATGATTGCAACAGTAATATAATCAATAATTGCTCCCATAGAAGTTAATTGAGTTAATAACTCAGTGGAACAAAATCCTCCAAGAATCGCCGCAAGAGATGCAAATATTATAATCGTAATATATGGGCTATCATATTTAGGATGCAATTTTGCAAAGCTTTTCGGTAGCAAACCATCACGTGCAATAGCATAAAAAATACGAGAAGTACCATAAATATTCATCATTAGCACTGTCATCATACCGCAAACAGCACCGGTTGCAACTATAGCTGAGCCGATTTTGCTATTATTAATAGTTAAAGCATAAGCAAGGGGTTGGTCGTTGTTTAACTGATCAAAAGGTGCAATACCGGTAACAAGCCCTGCCATTGTTACGTACACGATAGTAGTTAGAACGAGCGAGCCAATAATACCGATCATTATATCATGCTTTGGGTTTTTACACTCTTCAGCCGCAGTTGCAATTGTTCCAAATCCTGTAAAGGCTAAGAATAAAATAGATGCACCGACTAAGACGTTACTAAAACCAAATGGCATAAAATTGCTCCAGTTAGTTGCATCATAATGCGGAACAGCAGCAACTATAAACACGAAAATCGCTGCCATTTTAACAAATACTAAAATAGTATTTAATTTCTTACTGTCTTTAGTACCTAAAAATAAAATAAACCCAATAAATACCGAAATTAAGAATGCAGGTAAATTTATTATACCGCCATTTGTCGGCACTGTGGTTAAAGCCTGCGGCAACTCAATTCCACCGGCTGCAAGTATTCCTTGTACGTAACCAGACCAACCAGCTGCAACTATTCCAGGAGCAATCCCTAACTCTAATATTATAACACTGCCTATCATCCAAGCAAATACTTCACCGAATGCAACGTAAGAATATGTATAAATACTTCCAGATATTGGAAGCATTGCCGCAAGTTCAGTGTAAACAAGAGCTACAAAAATACAGGTAATACCGGCAATAGCATAAGATATCATAACAGCTGGACCGGAAAATTTAGCAGCGATTATTCCGGTAACAACAAATACACCGGTGCCGATCATAGCACCAAGTCCAAGTATTATTAAGTCAAATGCTCCAAGGGTTTTACTAAGACCACTTGAGCTTCCTATTTCTTTTACTGATTCAAAACTTTTCTTTCGTAAAAAACGCATTAGTTTCTCCTGTTTTTAGTGAGCTTATTTTTTTAAGAATTGGGTGTCATACTATGTATGACATCGCGTGGATTAATTACTCCTGTCATCCCGTGGCTTGTCCACGTAATCCAGTAAATAAAAAGTACAAATATTTTTCAAAGCTTGATTTCTCTTGCTTTATTCTGGATCCCGCTACAAGCACGCGGGATGACAATTTATATCCCTAGTAATCCAGCCGCCGCCAAGTACTCTCGTACCATCATAAATAACACATGCTTGCCCGGGGGCAACAGCCTTTTCCTCAGACAAAAATTTTACTTTCATCCTGTCACCCTCAAGCTTACTTATTTCAGCTAAACGAGGCGGTCTTGTTGAACGGACTTTAACACTTACTTCTAGCTTTTCGCCATCCTTTATGCTATTTGCTAGCCAATTCACATCTTTAATTACAAATTCCTGCACATTTAATGCTGACTCTGGACCTACATATACTATATTATTAGTAGGATCGATCTTTATCACGTATAAAGGCTCGTGGTAAGATATCCCAAGACCACGACGTTGTCCTATAGTATAGTTTATTATACCGCTATGAGCACCTAACGCAAAGCCATTTATATGCAGAATTTTACCGCTTTCACTTGCGTTAGGACGTATTGTATTTATTACGTTTTTATAATTCCCATCCGGTACGAAGCAAATATCTTGGCTGTCAGGTTTATCTGCCACCTCAAGTCCAAATTTACTAGCAAGCTTTCTTGTTTCATCTTTAGTGAGACCTCCAAGCGGGAAATCTAAATATTCAAGCTGCGCTTTAGTAGTGGCAAATAAAAAATAACTTTGATCTTTTAAAGGATCAAGCCCCATATGAAGTTCTGGCCCATTATCACCATTTATTTTTCGTACGTAATGACCTGTAACAAGCTTATCAGCGCCAAGTTCTTTAGCAGTTTTAATTAAGTCCCTAAACTTTACTGATTTATTACATTGTACGCATGGCAGTGGCGTCTCACCTCGCAAATAGCTATCAACAAAATTATCTATTACTGATTCTTTAAATTTACTTTCATAATCAAGTACATAATGAGGTATTTCAAGCTTATTTGCTACCATTTTAGCATCATAAATATCCTGACCTGCACAACAAGCATTTGTCTTGCCCACAGCCATGCCATGATCGTATAATTGCAGAGTAATACCTATTACGTTATAGCCTTGCTCGCACAATATCCCAGCAACCACTGAACTATCAACGCCGCCAGACATCGCAACGACTAAAGTAGATTGTCTATCGCTTGAGTTAATCATAAGAACTTCTAAAGAAATGATAAATTATACTTGATTTACGATAAATGACAATCAATTTTTTATAAAAAATTTAAATTTTAATGTCATCTCTTGCTTTATTGATATTATGACTATAATAGACCTCTTTCGAAACTAGTCATTTGAGTTCAAAATTGTAAATTCCAGCAATAA
>CAZJDC010000075.1:0-5585 GCA_964544715.1 uncultured Rickettsia sp.
ACACTAGACCTCATTCTGGAAAGTTCTGTTATGGAAAAATTCCTATGCAAACTTTCAAGGAAAGCATTAAAATTGCTCACGATAAGTCTATTAATTTTCTTACTTGTCTAATAGCTCTTTTTCTGCTTAATCAATCCCTATCTCTCAGATTAAGTGTAGTGTTTTACAACTAAATATCTCAAAATCTTGTCCTCGTAAAAAGAATTTTTCTGGCAACATAATTTTTGCTGCAAAATTTTTTACTAATTCACTTGATAAATATATTGTAGCTTTAGTATTACTCTGCTCATCGTTATTTATGCGATTTGCAAGTAACGTTACTATTTGCTCTAATTCTTTATCATTTTTAGGATAAAGCTGCAAATCAAATTGCTGATTATTGGTTGCATCCTCAATTGAGGAAAAGCTTTTAGCAGTAATCTTAATAACTCCTGCATCTTTGATAAGATCGCAATTAACAACTACTAAACTTTTAACGTCAAGCAAATGTACATAATCTTTTAAAACCTCTTCGCTAAAAATACTGAGTTCAAATATATTGTCAGGATCAGAAAGCACTAAGGTCACAAATCTACCTCTTGCTGACATACGCGAATCTTTCTTTTGTATTACACCAGCAATCATTACTCTATTACTACCATCAGGCACATTATTATGTAAATCAGCTGAGCTTAAGATATTTAAGCGCTTAAATATTTCTTTATATTCTGTTAGTGGATGATTTGAGATAAATAGTCCCATAGCCTCAAATTCATAAAAAGCTAAGGTATTTTTATCAGCGTAATCACTTGGAATGAGTATCTCTTTACTTAAGCTAGAGACTTTAATTAAACTAAATTGATTAGATGCCTGTTCTTCATGATAAGAAACCGAGTATGCAAGCAGTTTAGAAATGCTTGAAAATAATTGTAATCTATTATCATGTAATTCATCAAAACAGCCAGCTTTAATTAAATTTTCAAGTAATTTGCTGTTGATAGCTTTTGGTGGTAATCTCTCAATAAAATCAATAATTGATTTAAAATCTCCTCTTGCTTTTCTTTCATCTTCTACTAACATACCAAAATGCGGCGTAACTCCTTTAATAGCTCCAAGTGCAAACACTATGGAATGCTCTAAAATACTAAAATAACCGCCAGAAATATTAATATTTGGTGCAATAATCTTTATGTTATTATCTTTTGCTTCTTGTAGGAATAAATTAATTTTATCGTGGTTATGTAGCTCAAGATTTAAGCACGCAACTACAAATTCTGCTGGATAATTAGCTTTGAGATATGCTGTTTGGTATGAAATAACCCCGTAAGCTGCAGCATGTGCCTTGTTAAAACCATAACCAGCAAATTTAGCAACAGTTGCGAAAATAGATTTAGCTTGAGCTTCAGAAATATTATTAGATATTGCACCTTTAACAAAAATTTCTTCTTGTTGCTCCATCTCGGCTTTAATTTTCTTACCCATGGCTCTACGAAGTAAATCAGCAGTCCCTAGGGTATAACCAGCTAAAACTTGAGCAATTCGCTGCACTTGCTCTTGATATATTACCACTCCGTAAGTTTCCTCTAAAATAGGCTTTAATAACTCATGCAAATAATCAGGTTGTTGTAACTTATGCTTACAAGCTATATAGGTTGGAATATTTTCCATAGGTCCAGGACGGTATAACGCACCAAGAGCTATTAAGTCATGTATGGAGTCAGGTTTAAGGCGTCTAAGTGCATCTTTCATCCCAACACTTTCAAATTGGAATACACCGACTCCTTTACCCTTGCATAACATTTGATAAGTTTTTTCATCATCAAATGTCATATCATTAAAATCTATTTCTATATTTTGTTCTTTTAACAATTTCTTACAATCGGTAATAACAGTTAAAGTTTGTAGCCCAAGAAAATCGAACTTAATTAAACCAGCAAGTTCACAATATTTCATAGAGTAGCCGACTACCAACATATCGGAGTTAGCATCTTTGTAGACAGGTACTATATCAACTAAATCAGTACCAGCTATTACGATTCCTGCTGCATGTGTTGAGGAGTGGCGATGCAACCCTTCAAGAATTAATGAGGTATCAAGTACCAACTTAATTAATTCTAGCTCACCCTCTAAATTATATAACCCGTGACCTTTAGCAGCATTTGCAAGTTCCGGCACTTTTCGTATTGCTTGTTCAAGTGTGACGGGGTTTATTGCACTAAACGGTACTAATTCAGTGAGATAATCCGCAAATTTATATGGCAAGCTTAGTACTCGTGCAACATCCTTAATTACAGCCTTTGCCTGCATTTTACCAAAAGTTATAATTTGTCCTACTCTATTATTACCATATTTAGAACGTACATAATTAATAACTTCTTCTCGTCTTTCCTGACAAAAATCAATATCAAAGTCAGGCATTGAAATACGATCGGGATTCAAAAATCTTTCAAATAATAAACCAAATTTAATAGGGTCAAGATCAGTAATAAGCAAGCTCCAAGCAACAACTGATCCTGCTCCTGAACCTCTGCCTGGTCCTACTAAAATACCTTGATTTTTACTCCATTTTATAAAGTCAGATACGATCAAAAAATAACCAGCAAAATTCATACTGCATATAATATTTAGCTCATAATCAAGACGAGCAAAATATTCCGCTTTAAGAATTTCTTGGTTTTCTACAGAAAGATGTTCATTTTTAAATTTTATGTCAAGTCTTGCAAGTAATCCATCTTTTGCTTCTTTTCTAATTAAATCAGTTTCAATAATATCTTTAGTAGCAAAATTAGGAAGCATTGGAGGGTTTGTATGGGCAGCAAAACAACAACGCTCTCTTAAATTTACTGTATTTTGGATAGCACTAGGTAGATCGGTAAAAAGCTCTATCATTTCTTTTGATGATCTGAAATAACAATTCTCACTGACTGTTTTACGATCAGGATACTCTTTAGTGACACCGGCAGAAATGCATAATAATACATCGTGTGCATCATGCATGTTTTTTTTGCTAAATAGCACTTTATTGGTAGCAACAAGCGGAATACTTAATTTTGATGCTATTTTAATATAATTATCTTCAATAAGTTGCTCTTCCGGTAGATCGTGTCGCATAATTTCAAAGTAAAAACGATCTCCAAAAATTTCTTGCAAGTTTTGTGCAAACATTTCAGCTTGTTCTTCTTTATTAGCAAGCAAGCACTTCCCTATAATACCCTCAGTATAACAACATAATGTTATTAATCCCTCTTGATGTTCTTTTAAATCATCAAAAGTAATATGGTTGCATATTTTTCGATCATTTTTAGTAAAGGTAATACTGGATAGTTTAAGCAAATTTTTATAGCCAATTTCATCTTTAGCTATTAGCAAAATTTCAGCAAAAATGTTTACATCATATTGTATGTTGAGAATAACTCCATGAATAGGCTGCAAACCTTTCTTTAGTGCATATAAAGCAAACTCTAGCGATCCAAATAAATTCTCTTTATCTGTCAAGCAAATAGCAGGCATTTTATAAGAAGAGGCCAGCTCTACTATTTTCTCAGTAGTTAATGCACTTGCTAAAAAAGAATAGGAACTTTGCGTTCTTAAATGTATAAATTCAGTTTTCATTTTTAATGGATGTTAGGGTGGTATAAATCATCATTGCGAGCAAGCAAAGTGAGCGTAGCAATCTCATAAAACAGTATCAAATTCCTGAGATTGCCGTATCGATTCTGCGAATCTCCTCGCAATGACATGCTGAGATTAAATCTGACTCCCTACTGTATAATATTTAAAGCCTATGCTTTTCATCTCATCAGCTTTTAAGATATTCCGTAGATCGATAATTATAGGTGATTTTACCAAGCTATAAATTTTCTGCCAATCAAGTTTTTGAAATTCACTCCATTCAGTAGTAATAATTATAGCATCAGAAGAATCACAAGCTTTGATTATGGAATCTAGATATAATAAATGTTCATTTTGAAAAGTTTTTTGAGAATTTTCAATACCCATGGGATCGAATGCCTTAACGTATGCACCTTTATCCAATAAATTCTTAATGATCTCAATTGCAGGACTTGCTCTAACATCATCGGTACATGCTTTGTAGGTTAAGCCTAAAACTGTTATATTTTTACCTTTTAAATCTTTATCTAATAACGCAGCTATCTTATCTACCATTAGGCTTGGACGCTCTTTATTACTTCTAATCACTGCTTCAAGAATTTTAGAATCTATGTGATTATTCTTAATAAGACTATTTAATGCCACAATATCTTTTGGAAAACATGAGCCTCCAAAACCAGGTCCAGCATTTAAGAAAGTTGTCCCAATTCTTTTATCAAGTCCTATGCCATTAGATAAATTTTTAATATTAGCACCAATTTTTTCGCATAAATTAGCCATCTCATTAATAAAAGCAATTTTAGTAGCCAAAAAACTATTTGAGCCATACTTAATAAGTTCTGCTGTAACTAAATCAGTTACTACTAATTCTGCTCCATTATCTGTTAAAGGCGTATAAATCTTTCGTAATATATTCTCTGATTCTTTATTATTTACACCAATCACGATACGATCAGGATATAGAAAATCTTCTACAGCATTTCCTTCACGTAAAAATTCCGGATTTGATGCAATGTTAAATGAGGCACCTTTTGGTTTTAAAGAATCAATTATATTATTACAACTATTTGGTGGTACAGTTGATTTGATAACTATCAAACAATCTTTATTGATATATTCGGCAATTTTATCTATTGCCTCATACACATCACTTAAATCTGCTTCGCCTGACTCTGTGGATGGTGTACCGACAGTTATAAATACTGCTTCGGTATTTTTAAGTTCATCACTATAAAAGCTAGCAAACTTTAATCTATCATGTTCCAAAGCTTGCGTAAAATATTTGTCAAGTTTAGCTTCATAAATTGGTAATATTTTCTTATTTAACTTAGAGATTTTGGCGTCATCCTTATCAAGGCAAGTAACATTATGACCTAGATAGCTCATCATAACACCTGAAACTAATCCCACATAGCCGCTACCAATAAATGTAATATTCATAATTTTTGATGATTTTTTCTAGATTATACTTTATATTTAACAAATATTACAAGTGTAAAACTTACGTTATATTTTAATCGATTTATAAACTAGAATGCATTTTCTCAAAAAAGCTTTTATTAGTATTTTTACAACTTTTGCTGCATTGTTTCTAATTACGTATTTAATTGTTTATAGTGCAAATCATGGGCATATGAATAAACCTGTAAAAAGAGTAATTGAATTTTATTTAAGTAAAAATGATATTAAAGCTGTAATAGATGACTTAAACTTTAAAGAAAATCACTTAACAATTAATAAAATTTCTTTATATCTTATAGATAATGCTGAAGGGGAAATTAATGACTTCGATATTACTTTAAATTTCAAAAATTTATTTTCTAATTCATTAATAAAAGCATATTTTAATATAGCTCAATTTTCAGTAAAATCAAATAATAATGAAGAACTTATAAATACTCAAATCAATGGTGATTACTCCTTAAACATCTTACAAAGAAATATTGTAACTAATATAAATCTCTATTCAATAAAAAGAGTCAGCTATTTGATAT
>CAZJDC010000076.1:0-5567 GCA_964544715.1 uncultured Rickettsia sp.
GAGCCTGTGAATGATGATCGATTTCTAATCGATTCCACTTTATAACCACTCAGCTCTAAGCTGAGTGGTGTTTAGTTTAAGTCATTATGACCTGCCATTTTTTTTATCTGTATTTTTTAATACATAATTTTTATTAAATGTCAGATTAAATGTCAATTTCTACAGCAACAACAGCTCCGTTCTCCATCTTTACTCTATTTAGAACCTTCCATAGCGTAAGTTTTGTCTATGACAAATAATCATCATGATTGACTTTTCTAACATATTTTAGTATAATTACCTTAATTTGAAAAAAATAGAAAAATTTAATTTATGAGTACTACGAAAAGCGATAATTATATCTCAGAACTAAGAAAAGTAATTTGGCCCATTGAAAGGTATGAAAATAAAAAGTTCTTGCCAATGGCATTTATGATGTTTTGTATTTTACTGAATTACTCAACACTTCGTTCCATTAAAGACGGTTTTGTAGTAACTGATATAGGGGCTGAAGCAATAAGTTTCTTAAAAACTTATATAGTACTTCCTGCTGCGGTAATTGCTATGATAATTTACGTTAAACTATGTGATATTTTAAAGCAAGAAAACGTATTTTTCGTCATTACTTCTTTTTTTCTAGCATATTTTGTACTATTTGCATTTGTTCTTTACCCTAATCCTGATTTAGTTCATCCAAATCCTGAAACTATAAACTCTTTAAGTTTAGCTTATCCTAATTTTAAATGGTTTATAAGAATAGTAGGGAAATGGAGTTTTGCATCTTTCTATACTATGGCTGAGCTTTGGGGAACATTAATGCTAAGCTTATTATTTTGGCAATTTGCTAACCAAATTACTAAAACTGATGAAGCTAAGCGTTTTTATTCGATGTTCGGATTGCTTGCTAATTTAGCATTGCCTGTAACTTCAATTATTATAGGGTATTTCTTACATACAAAAACCCAAATAGTAGCAGAACATTTAAAGTTTACCCCATTATTCATTATTATAATAATAAGCAGTTTGGCTGTAATACTGACATATAGATGGATGAATAAAAATGTATTAACAGATCCTAAACTTTATGATCCTTACCTTGTAAAATGGAAAAAGGTTAAAGCTACTAAGATGTCATTAATAGAAAGTTTTAAGATGATCTTTACTTCTAAATATGTAGGTTATATTGCATTACTACTTATTGCTTATGGAGTGTCTGTAAATTTAGTTGAAGGTGTTTGGAAATCAAAATTAAAAGAATTACATCCAACAAAAGAAGCATATACCATGTATATGGGACAGTTTCAAGCTTATCAAGGTTGGGTTGCTATAGCTTTTATGATTATAGGAAGTAATATTTTGAGGAAATTATCTTGGTTAACTGCTGCGATGATTACACCTTTAATGATGTTAGTTACCGGTATTGCGTTTTTTGCATTTATCTTTTTTGATAGTGTAATTGCTATGCATTTAACAGGCATTTTAGCATCAGGTCCTTTAGCACTTACGGTTATGATCGGTACAATTCAAAATGTTTTAAGTAAAGGTGTGAAATATTCGCTATTTGATGCTACTAAAAATATGGCATATATTCCGCTTGATAAAGATTTACGAGTAAAAGGTCAAGCTGCTGTTGAAGTTATCGGCGGAAGATTTGGTAAATCAGGTGGTGCTATTATTCAGTCTACATTTTTTATTCTATTCCCAGTATTGGGATTTGTTGAAGCAACCCCATATTTTGCTGCTATATTTTTTGTGATAGTAATATTATGGATATATGCCGTTAAGGGATTAAATAAAGAATATCAAGTTTTAGTAAATAATACTGAAAAATAATATCAATATTAAGAAAATAGATTTTTAGAGACTTGTTTTCTTTGTAATTATAAGATTTATGATATGAGAAATATAAAATCTGAAATTAAAATTCCAAAAACACTATATGTTAAGAAATATAATAGTTGGCGAATAAGGGTGTTGTATTCTATTATTATAGGTTATGCAACTTTTTATTTTTGTCGTCAAAATTTTAATATAGCCACACCGGCTATTAGAGAATATTTTGTTGTTACAAAAACTCAAATCGGTTGGATATTAACTGCTTCTTCCATAATGTATGGAGTTAGTAAATTTTGTAATGGATTTATTAGTGATAAAACTAATGCTCGGATATTTATGGTTCTGGGTCTTATGTTCGTTGGTGTTATCACTATTCTAATAGGCTTTTCAGATTCTTTATTCCTGATTGGTATTTTGTGGATAGCAAGTAATTGGTTTCAGTCAATGGGTTGGCCTCCTGCTACAAAAATGTTAACTCATTGGTTTGCTTCTAAAGAGCTTGGAACTAAATGGGCAATGGGAGCAACTTCTAACCAAATAGGTGGTGCTCTTGCTATGGTAAGTTGTGGTTACCTAATTGATAAGTTTGGTTGGAGAGCTGCTTTTTTTGTACCTGGCGTGGTGGCTTGTATAGTATCAATTTTTTTATATAATAGACTTCGCAATTCTCCACAAGAAGTAGGCTTATCTAAAGTTGAAGAATATAAAAGATACCCTCCTGACTTAATAAGTGATTATGATAAATTGCCAACTACTGAATTACTTAAAATAGTATTTTGCAATAAGTTAATATGGTATGTTTGTTTAGCAAACATGTTTGTATATATAATACGTTTAGGAGTAATTTATTGGGCACCCACATTTTTAAAGGATTTACGAGGTGTAAGTCTTTTAAATGCTGGTTTACAAATAGGTTTATATGACATGATAAGTATTCCGGGAGCATTAATAGCGGGCTTTTTATCAGATAAATTATTTCAAGGAAGACGTGGTACTGTAAGTACAATATGTATGCTATTACTTAGTGTATTGTTAATCTTATTTTGGAAGTTTCCTATTCAAAATGAGTTGTTCGGTATAGTAATTTTTTCTCTGGTTGGTTTTTTTGTTTCAGGTCCACAATTACTTGTAGGTATTGCAGCGGCTGATTTTAGTACTCGTCAAGCTGTTGGTACAGCTAACGGATTATCAGGGTTGTTTGGTTATTTAGGAGCAGCAATTGCAGGGGTTGGTGTTGGATGGATAAGTGATAATTATGGATGGGATGGAGTATTTATATTTTTTAGTATGTCTGCTCTTTTAGGCAGTATTTTATTCGCCTTAACATGGAATCATTCAGCAAAGAAATAAATTTAATAAATTATATTAATAGATTAAAAATGACAATACAATATACATTTTCAATGATTAAGCCAGATGCTATTAAAAGGAATAAAATCGGGCAAATTAATACTTATTTAGAAAATGCTGGCTTAAAAATAGTAGCTCAGAAAATGATAATTTTAACTCAATATGAAGCAGAATGTTTTTATGATGAACATAGAGAAAGATCATTTTTTAATAGCTTAGTTGAATATATTACTTCAGGTCCAGTAGTACTTCAAGTTCTTAAAGGTATGGAGGCTATAACTTTAAATCGTAAAGTTATGGGAGCAACTAATCCGGCAGAAGCTGAAGTTGGAACTATTAGAAAGGATATAGGTGAATCAATTGAAGCTAATAGTATTCATGGTTCTGATAGTGAAAACAGTGCAAAAAGAGAAATTAAATTTTTCTTTAAAAAATCTGAAATTATAGAATAATTAATGCAAAAATATGACGTAATAGTGATAGGAGGTGGTCATGCTGGTGTTGAAGCTGCTGCTGCCTCTGCACGTCTTGGAGTTTCTACTCTTTTAATTACGCCAAAACCAGAAAATTTAGGGGAAATGTCTTGTAATCCTGCAATTGGTGGAATTGCAAAAGGTACCTTAGTTAAGGAAATTGATGCACTTGATGGATTAATGGGATATGTTATAGACCAAGCTGGTATACACTATAAAATGCTTAATGAAACTAGAGGACCAGCAGTTTGGGGACCTAGGGCACAAGCCGATAGAAAGCTTTATAAAAAAGCAATGTATCAAATACTAACAAACTATCCAAATTTAGAAATACTATATACAAAAGTAGAAGATATTGAAATTAAATCTTCAGAAATAAAATCAGTCATCTTAAATAATGGTAGTAAAATACCGTGTCAAAAAATTATATTAACTACAGGTACATTTTTATCAGGGCTAATTCATATTGGATCAAAAAAAATCCCTGCTGGTAGAGTAGATGAAGAACCATCTCATGGGTTATCAAACACCTTAATAAGAATGGGTTTTAAACTTTCTCGATTAAAAACAGGAACACCTCCAAGGATTGATGGGCGTACTATTGACTACAGTAAAGTAGAATCACAACCTGGAGATAAAGTACCTAGACCTTTTTCAGATTTAACTGATACTATAAATGTTCCCCAAATAAATTGTTTTGTAACAAAGACTACTACAGAAACGCATGATATTATCCGAGCAAATCTTAATAAATCTGCAATGTATTCTGGTCAAATAGAGGGAATAGGTCCACGGTATTGTCCTTCTATAGAAGATAAAATAGTTAGATTTAGCACGAAATCGGAGCATCGTATCTTTTTAGAACCTGAAGGCTTAGATAACTATACAATTTATCCAAATGGAATTTCTACTTCTTTGCCTGAAGAAGTACAACATCACTTAATAAAAACTATCCCAGGCTTAGAGAATGCAATAATTTTACGTCCAGGTTATGCTATAGAGTATGATTATATTGATTCACGTGAAATAAGTAATACCCTGGAGACGAAAAAAATAACAGGTTTGTATTTTGCAGGTCAAATTAATGGTACTACAGGATATGAAGAAGCTGCAGGACAAGGTATAGTAGCAGGTATTAATGCCGCCTTAGTAGTAAAAAATCAACATCCTTTTGTACTAACAAGAGCAAATAGTTATATTGGAGTAATGATAGATGATTTAACGTCATTTGGAACGTTAGAGCCATATCGGATGTTCACTTCACGTTCAGAATATAGATTATCTATAAGAGCCGATAATGCTGATTTACGTTTGACAGAGCTCGGAATAAGTATTGGTGTTATATCTGAAAAGCGTAAAAAAATATTTACAACAAAATGTAAAAATATAGAAAGTACAAAATCATTATTAAATACTTTGTCTTTAACTACTAGTAAACTCGCTAAAATTGGGATACAAGTTGCACAGGATGGTACACATAAGACAGTGTGGGATTTATTTAAAATACCTAATTTTGATGTTGAGCAAGCTATTAAAATTTTTCCTGTGCTCAAAGATGTAGATAATAATATTTTACAATTACTTTATATTGAAGCTAAATATGCTTCGTATTTAGTAAGACAATATGCTGATATTAATTTATTCCAGAGTGAGGAAACTCAATTAATTCCTAAAAACATTGACTATTTTAAAATACCCAGTATTTCATTAGAAATACAAGAAAAACTTTCTTATCATAAACCCATTAATATTGTTGCGGCAAGACGCATTTCTGGTGTTACTCCTGTTGCAATTACTGCTATTATAATTTATTTGAAGACTAAATATAATGATAGAAGTTACACATGCAGTAATTGAAAAATTTATAATTTTTCAGGAATTAGTACAAAAATGGAGTAAAGCTATTAACCTTAGTCAGTCGTTGAGGCT
>CAZJDC010000077.1:0-5495 GCA_964544715.1 uncultured Rickettsia sp.
TTACTTTTTGTTTTAAAACCCTATTGGCTATAGGGTTTATAGAGTTTTAGCGGATAAACTTACTACCTTTATACTTATTTTGTCAATCTTGCGTAAGGTGAGTTGTTTTACAAATTTTGCGTAAGGTGAGTTTATAATATTCAAGAGGCACAAGATCCTGATACTCAATGGTTTTGGTCATATAATAACGAAAGACCAAATATGGTTATAGGTGTGATAACGCCAATACCAAAATTAGCTTTGGCAGCTTAACTCTCTACTCTCTATTGCGATTAAAATTGGGAGTATTACCAGAAATATATTTGCCGTAAATGTTGGCAGATACACCAAAACAGCACCTAAGCAAAGAATTGCATTTGCATCCGCTAAATCCATGTGGGATGATGAAGATACTCAAAGACTTCTTGTTGCCTGAAATCTAAAAACATAGTACTTATTTGACAATAATTTACTTAACTTGACGGCACCATATACATTTAAAATTAATGAATATTATTTAATTTTAATTATTTTTCTTTAAACTATTATGTCAATATACTGCAATCTTTTATCAACTAACTATTTTTAAACCATGTAATAATGTTACTAACTTCTCTGAAATAATTTTAATATTATAGGTTTGAGTTAGTTTGATATAAGCTTTTTGAGCAAATTCTTTTGCTTCTTGTGGATTGTCTATTAGGTACACAATTTTTGCAGCTAAATCTTCTGACGATCCGGCTTTACAAATTAGCCCATCTTGCATATGTTTTAAGATTTCGTTAGGACCTTCAGTATCTGTACTAACTATAGGTAAACTATTTTCCATTGCTTCAAGTAATATAATACCAAACGGTTCATGTAACGATGGAAGACAAAAAATATCGATTTGCTCAAAGAATTTATCTGTGTCATTAACCCATCCTGTAAATGATATTTTGTTTGGTAAATTAAGCTTATTTACTAAAGAAATTAGATTATCCTTCTCCTCTCCGTTACCGCCTATAACAGCTTGAATTTCATAGTTTTTGTCTTGCAAAATTTTGATAGCATTAATAAAAATATCAATCCCTTTTTTAGCAACAAATCTTGCTAATACGCCAATTACAATCGGTTTTTTATATGCCTTATTGAGGATAAATTTTTTGGTGATATTTATCATATTTGGCAGAATAAATATCTGAGGTTTTGCAAAATTATTTTTTAGTAAAAATTCTTTCATATGTTGAGTTAAAGCAATAACAAAATCACATTTACGCAATCCATTTAGGCTATAGTTATGAGCAATACCAATCAGCTTAGTGTTAGGTGTTTTTGCAAGTTTACTAAAATTTATCGCTCTATTGCCATGAGCTATGATAATATCAGGTTTGGCTTTGTAAATTACATATTTAAGAATAAGAACTGAAACAAAGTCAAAAGGTAACAAATTGGTAAGTTTAAAGCTTTTTGATATCAACAAATTTATCTTAGCACCATACGAGGTAATATTTACTACCTCAATATTTTGCATTTCTAAAGCATTACTATACTCTAAAAATGCTTGCTGTATACCACCAAGGTTACGGCTTAGCATAATATTTAGTATCTTCATTTTTATTTTAATTTTTCAATTTCTTCTTCAGTTAAGTCAGTAAAATCAATAATTTCATCTAAAGACTTATTTTTAGCTAACATGTTTTTAGCCAGAGTAATTTTTGATTCTTTTAATTTAGCTTCACCTCTCGCTTTGCGCCTATTATCATGCCTTTAGCCTCACCTATTCCTATGCCTTTAGCTTGAGCATCCATAAGTTTTTGCTCTTCTATAGCTAAATTATCCATCTCAGTTTTTACCATCTTTTCATAGGTATTTAGATTTTCTTCAGACCAACCTGCTTGATCTAACGCATAAAAAGCTTTCTTGATGATAGGATCGTGACCTATTACATGCTCCATCTCTTTTAAGGGAATCTTATGTGCATGCTTAAAGAAATATGCCCATTTTTCTTGAAGATTCTCTAATTGGTATAATTCTTTATTAAATTTTTCCAATTCTAAAAAAATAAAGTAAAAATCTTGTAAATCATTCTCATAAGTTTTTGTATCAAGTAGCTTATGGTTCGATCTCTAATCTTTTGTATTTTGAAACAAAATAAAATAAGCAATAGCTAGGAATATTACACCTCTTAGCTTAGCATATACTGCCATTTTTTTATGATTCTCATCTTCTTTAAAAAAGTATTTGCCTTGAATAGACTTTTACAGCATAAAGATGTGCTATTTGTTCAAAACTAGGATATTTACTTACCTACATTTCTACTATAAACTGTGTGCCATTTTTATCTTTACATAATACATCAACAATGGATTGTCTATAGACTGCAATATAAAAGGATCTTAATGGGTTTTTAGAAAAGTAACTTCTTTGATTTCTTCTTCCCCTGTTAACCTAAGATATCATTTCAAAAATGGATCAGTATATCCTTATTCTTTTCGGTACCGAAAATTTTTAAAAAGGCATAGTTATTTTTAGGATCTAAAAAACGTGAAAGTAGCATAGAAAATCTATTTTTATATATAATCATTTCATTATAGCAAATTTGTTACAATTTGCTATAATACAATATGACATATTATGATTATACTATGATTAGTAAGCTTTACTTCGTAAAAATGCATGGTCTTGGTAATGATTTCGTTATTGTGAATAAGCAAGATTTAGCAGGTTTAAATGATTTATCAGAGTTAACAAAAAACATAGCCAATCGCCATTTAGGTATTGGATGTGATCAGTTTATTATTTACGAAGAGCATGATGATTTTTATGAAATGATTATCTATAATATCGATGGTTCTAGTGCTAAATTATGTGGGAATGCTACTAGATGTTTAGCAAAATTAATCTATCTTGATACAGATAAAAAAGATATTACAATAGTGGTAGGTAATAAGAAATTACTGTGTAATGTTATCGATGAAAATAATATTAGTGTTAATGTAGGTGGTGTTAGCTTTAATGAATCTTGGATGCCAAATCGTGATAAGATTTGGGAGTTTGCTGAGCGTTATATGATTGAGTTGAAAGAAACGATTTGCGTTGATATTGGTAATCCGCATTTGGTTATTTTTAGTAAGCTAGGGCTACAAGATCAAAATATTGTCGGTGAACAGTTACAAGATAAAGTATTATTTGCTGATGGCGTTAACGTGAATTTTGCTGAAGTTAGAGATAATAAAATTTACTTGTCAGTTTGGGAACGTGGTGCAGGGCTAACTCTTGCTTGTGGTAGTGGTGCTTGTGGTAGTTTTGTTGCTGGTTTAAAACTCGGTTTTATTCATTCACCATGTGAAGTAATTTTTAAACATGGAAGCCTTATTATGAAAGAGGAAAACGATAATATAATAATGCAAGGGCCGGCAAGCTTAGTGGCTAAAGGGGTATATTATTGTGAATAATCTGAAGCAAGAAATAGTAACGTTTGGATGTCGGCTTAATATCTATGAAAGTGAAATAATAAGAAAGAATCTTGCAGTTTCACGGCTTGATAATGTCGCAATATTTAATACTTGTGCGGTAACAAAATCTGCTGAAAAACAAGCACGTCAAGCTATACGTGCAGCTAAAAACAATAATCCTAATTTAAAAATTATTGTCACCGGTTGTAGTGCTCAAACTAACCCTAAAATGTATGGCGATATGCCAGAAGTTGATAAGGTGATAGGTAATGAAGAAAAGTTATTACCTAGTCACTATCAAATTACTGGCGAAAAAATAGTAATTAATGATATAATGTCGGTGAAAGAGACAGCGAGTCATCTAATTAGTAGCTTTGACGGTAAGTCTCGTGCTTTTATTCAGGTGCAAAATGGTTGTAATCATAATTGTACTTTTTGTATAATTCCTTACGGTAGGGGTAGAAGCAGATCAACAGCAATTGGAGCTATAGCCGAGCAGGTGAAGCACCTGGTATTAAAAGGATTTAAAGAAGTTGTTTTTACCGGTGTTGACGTTACGGCTTATGGTAGTGATTTGCCTGGAAGCCCAACTTTTGCTCAAATGATTAAACGTGTTTTGAATCTAGTGCCTAAGCTAAAAAGGCTTCGGCTATCTTCGATAGATGTTGCCGAAATAGATGATGAGCTTTGTGAGCTTATAGCTTATAATCACAGAATAATGCCACATTTTCATATCAGTTTACAAGCAGGTGACGATATGATATTAAAGCGGATGAAAAGACGGCATAATAGAGCGGCAGTAATCGAGTTTTGCAATAAACTGCGGGCAGTTAGACCTGAGGTATCATTTGGGGCTGACATTATAGCAGGCTTTCCAACAGAAACACCTGAAATGTTTGAGAATACTAGGAAGTTAATAGAAGAGGCATCATTGCAATATTTGCATGTTTTTCCTTATTCGGAGCGAGAAGGAACACCCGCAGCACGTATGCCGCAAGTACCGAAAGCTATCAGAAAAGAAAGAGCCGAAATTTTAAGACAAGAAGGGCAGAAGCAATTAACCAAGTTTTTCAAGAAAAATATAGGGCAAAAAGTAGAGCTACTAGTAGAAAATAATAATATCGCCCATACCGAGAATTTTATACCGGTGAAGTTGGATAAGCCTTTAGAAATAGGACAGGTGTTTAACGCGAAGTTGGTAGGGGTGGAAGAGAATTATATGAAAGGTGTATTAACTTAGGCAGTGTTATCCCACGACTCTAATGTCATTCCCGCGCAAGCAAGAATTTAGAAATGAAACAGAAAAATATAATGAATTTCTTTAATAATAAAAGCTAATTTCTCTTGTTTTACATTAGATTTCCGCCTATGCAGGAATTAAAAGATGTACTAAATAATTAAAAAATAATATGAATAATATAAAAGAAGACTGATACTGTTATAGTACAATGCGTCATTATATATATGAGGAAAAGGGTATATTGAAATATAGGCTAGAGACTAGAAGTTATGTTTTTTTATATAGTGATAATCAATTTTAGTAGCCAATACCATTCCTTTATTGCCCATGGTGCGGCACAAAATTACCTGAAAGATTAACACACACAATGGAACAAGTATTAGAAGAAGAATATGGGTGCGTCAAGGAAAGTGCATAAAAATCAGTTGGTGAGAATCCGATTTATGCAAAGTCTAACCAAACAGCATAGAAGCAACTATTGCATTACAGGAGGTGACAAATGTGATGAAGCAAGTAGAAGCGACATACTAGGCTGCAACGGCAAGTGAAGGTGTTGAGCCCCGCAATATCCAACATCATAGAGGCCGACGTTTTCCATTATGCGGAAGGAAGAATGAAGGGTGACGTAATGGTAATAAGTCACCACTCACTTTATCGGGGTCTGAGTCCGTGGCATGGTATGAGATGGAGTTTACGTAAACTTGGAGATCTTCTGTGTTCTAAAAAGAGAATGTTGGAACTAGTCACAGCAGGCAAGAGCTAGCAAATGATTCAGAAGAAGTCGGACTGACTGATAGTACTCGGAGTATAGGAAAACTATGCACATGGGAAAGAGGTCA
>CAZJDC010000078.1:0-5391 GCA_964544715.1 uncultured Rickettsia sp.
CAGCTGTGCATTGTATATCAAATCAGAAATAGTTTGTCATATGTAAGCTATAAAGCTCGTAAAGAACTTGCAGTAGATTTGAAGCTAGTATACAGAGCTCTATCACTAAGGATGAAGCACTGACTGACCTATTTGATTTTGATAGGAAATGGGGAAAACAGTATCCACATATTGCAAAATCATGCCAAAATAATTGGCAGAATTTGATAATTTTTTACAATACCCAGAGGTAATTAGGCAAATTATTTATACAACGAATGCAATTGAAGGATTAAATAGCCAATTACGCAAAGTAACTAATAACAAAAGGGTTTTTCCTAACGATGACTCTGTTTTTAAGACTTTATATTTGACAATTGACTATATTACGCGAAAATGGACTATGTCTATCCGCAATTTGGGAGAGGCCATGTCTCACTTTTTGATAAAATTTGAGAGTCGAATTTAATGCCTATTTTAAAAATGTCCACACTTATTTCGATAGAGCAAACAATAATAAAATTATGTATCTTCAATACTCCTCTATAGTCAAAATTTAACTGACAATTAGGTGCAAAATTTATAGTGTTTGTCATATCAAATCTTGACTTCTACAATTTATAACCATGGAATCTTAAACTGGAATAGTAACTTGTTGTCTAGACCACCGTACCAGACGCTTACGTCCAATATTGGTCAAGTAAATAGCTGTAGACCTTATGCTCATTATCTTTTACAGAAGTAGACTTTTTCTTATGAGGGTAAATAGCTTCTATCCCCATCATCCTCATATATTTCAATACTTGATCCTTACCAAATAGCAAAGCCCCCAGCCTCTAATAACTGCTGATAAATATAACGATAAGCAAATTCAGGATTATCTGTATAGATTTCATCTATTCTATTTAAAATATTCAATTTATCTATACTAAGTGGTTGAACTTTATAATAGGTCGTAGAGCGATTAATATCTAGCAACTCACATTGTCTTGCCTTTGACAGTTGATTGATCTTGGATTGGACAAGACCTTTTTTATTTGATAAGTCCAAGCTTGTTAGCTTTCCCACAGCTCAGTCCCTCTCGACTGTATTCTTGCCAAGATCTTTAGCTAGTTCATCATTTTATTCTTTGAGATTACTAATTTGTTCTTGATATTCACTCATAATCTTAGCTGCTTCAAAAGCTAGAGCAGCATTAGTCAAAAACTGCTTCTTCCAATTCTGAATTATTTTGAGCTTAATTTCATATTTTGATGCTACATTGACCTATGGTAAAATCCTCCTTTATTAATTCTAACACTATCTTAGTCTTTTCTTCACTACTGAAAATCCTTACCTTATTTTTCTTCATTGTTCCTCTTAAGTTTTACTCTGTTTATTTTAACTTATTTTAGAAACTTAAGTGCTCTATTTTCTGTCCAATTTTTTTAGTCCATATACCTCAGGAATTGAGTAATATGCATAGCGGTAAAATTTAAGGATAATTTGTTACTACTATTCCATAAATCATTCCTTGCATTCGCTCAATACTTACTTTACATCTTTCATAACTTGACGGTGCCGATGACACACACATCGAGCCTTAAGTTGAACCTTTTGCGGGCATGACATATGATCCATACAACAATGGCCTAGCAATCCATAAAGTGACGCTCATAAATCTGCTCTATCACGCCATCAAGACCCATGAAGAAAGTGTAAACTTTGAGCCCAGGGAATTTTTCTTTGATTATCTTACGGGCTTTATTTAAAATCTCTGTATGTGCTTCGGTTTCTTTGTCTTTTGTGCTTAGACGTTCTGCAGCTATAAGCTTTTTATAAGCCCCACATTCACGATGATCAAGCAAAATGATTTGCTTGATGTTATGTAATTCCTGCAAAATCTCTATAGTATCTTCTATAGTTTTTCCCCAATGAGTATATTTATCATTAACAAGGGCAAGAGAGGCTCCAGGCAGTGATACCTTATCGAAATCATCTTCTAAACCTAATTGCTTCATTAACTTGTCTGTTTCATCTATCAATCTAAAATCTACGCAACTTATTAAAAGAGTTGAAGCTTCATTTAATGTTTTTAAATGTTCTTTACTTACTTCTACTTTTATAATCTTTTTATCAGCAAGCATATTTAATGAACCTCAAAATTAAAAATATTTTTTACATACTTTAAAGTAAGAATAACCAGTTATGATTGTTAAAAAGGCTGCAATCCACAAAATTATTTCTCCCATTAAATCAAGATAGATAATATTAGAACCTTTTGATCCTAATACTAATACTGATAAAGCAAACATTTGTAAAAAGGTTTTAGTTTTTGCAAGTGTTGATACAGGAACACTAACTTTCACTAGTGCTAAAAACTCTCGAAGACCGCTCACTAAAAACTCTCTTGCCAATATCAATAAACAGGGAATTTCATCTACATCACTTTTCTTTAATAACATTATAATAACACAGCCGACTAATAATTTATCAGCAATTGGATCGAGCATTTTACCCAAACTTGTAACCAAGTTATATTTTCTTGCAATATAACCATCAAAAAAATCAGTAATACTGGCTAGCACGAATAGTAAGGCTCCAAGTATACGTGCGAGAGGGCTATTAACATAAAATGTTATTACAATAACTGGGATTGCAGCTATTCGGGCAATGGTCAAATAGTTAGGTAAATTTTTATCAATTTTCATCAATTATATTATTAAATACTCCATTTATTTATCTAGCTTGTTAATATAATATTGTTGGATTATGGATAAAATATTGTTCCAAGACCAATATATTAAAAGACCTGCTGGAAAACTACTGAACATTATCAAAAAAAATAAAGGCATAAATTTCATTACCTGAGCTTGTACCGGATCAGCAGGATCAGGACTCATTCTTTGTTGTAGGAACATAGTAATAGCCATTAAGATAGGCCATGCACCAATCATTAAGAATGAAGGTAGAGAAAATGGCAATAACCCAAATAAGTTAAAGATACTAGTAGGATCAGGAGCAGATAAGTCTTTAATCCAGCCGTAAAATGGTGCTTGACGCATTTCAATAGTAACATAAAGCACTTTATAAATAGAGAAAAATACCGGTATTTGAACAAGTATAGGAAAACAACCTGCTATGGGGTTTACTTTTTCCTTTTTATATAAAGCCATAATTTCTTGATTTAGACGAGCTTTATCATCACCATATAAATTTTTTATCCTATTGATTTCAGGCTGTAAATTCTTCATTTTTTTCATCGAACGATAAGATTTATTAGCCAAAGTAAACATTAATAACTTAATAATAACAGTAACGATTAATATACTAATACCGAAATTACCAACATATTTATAAAAAAAGTTCATAGCATAAAAAACTGGCTTAGTAATTATATAAAACCAACCAAAATCTATAGCTCTATCGAATAATTTAATGTCATATTTTTTTTCATATTTATCTAGCAAATCTACTTTCTTTGCCCCCGCAAAAAGTCTTCCTTTAATAGAAAAATTCTCACCTGGTTTTACTATTTGTACGGGGGAAATAAAATCTACTTGGTATCGCTCTACTTCTTGTTTAACTGCATAATTAAAGTTTGAACTATAATTAGTTGATTTATCGGGAATTAAAGAAGTGAGCCAATATTTATCAGTAATGCCAATCCAATCAACCTTACTTGGAGTAAATTTCTCACTTTTTTTGTCCTTAATATCATCATATGAATATTCTTTTAGGTTTTCATCTATACACCCAATAGGACCTTGGTGTAGTATATTTACGGCTTTTACTACAGCAGTATATTTACGATTTATTAAGCCGTAAGATTGTACAGGCAGTTCTTGATTACTATCATTGACAATGGTTTGTTCTATAGTAAACAAATAATTTTCATCTACTGTAATAGCTATTAAAAATTTAATTCCATCTTCATTAACCCAAAATAAATTAACTGGTTGTTCAGGGGTTAATACTTCACTATCACTATTCCATATAGTTTCGTTATTAGGTAGCTTTACGTGAGATAAGTTACTTACCCATCCTATCTCTGCAAAATATGCATCTTTAGTATCAGATGGCGAAAATAATACTACTTCAGGGCTATTTTCAGATAAATATTGCTTATATTTTTTTAAAATTAAATCATCAAATCTAAGTCCTTTTAAGGAAATAGAGCCAGAAAGTGCATTTGAATCTATTTTAATACGTGGTGCTTGACTTGCTTTTTCAACAATAACAGGTGTAGATTCTAATTGTGTATATTCTTTTTTCTTTAAATCCTTTGCTTTTTGTAACGCTATTTGTTGTTGCTTTTGCTGCTCCGGCTTTACAATAAAATATTGCCAACCAAACATTATACCTACAGACAGTAAAATAGCTGCTATAAGATTAACTATATTATTATTCATTATTATATACTTAATTTTTCATATTTTAAAGATTAAAATCTTATAGGATTTAAATAAAATAATCAAGGATATACTCGTTTTATTTAAAAAATTGGCTACGTCATCTTATAAGAGCTGCGGGGGTACTCACGTATTCGTCTATTAATCATTAATTTATGATTTGAAGTGGTTATTAGTTATAACATACCAATGTTTTGAAATATTTTTAATTTAAATTCAGGTAATACGGAAATAATGTGTTTAAAAATATCAGCTTGAACTTTTGTGTATCCTATGAAACTTGTTTCTTTAACGAAAATATATATCTCGATAGGGTAAGACATTAATAGTTGGTTGAAGTTGTCGAACTAACAAAGTAAACCCTTCAGTATAAACAGCAGTATTATTTTTTAGATATTCTTGAATGAATAATTTAAATATTTTGATATTTGTTAGATCTTTTTCATCTTTATCAAGTGTGATGTGATTAATTATATCTTTTGATAGTAAGGAGATTTTTTGAGATGTGTTAAAATAGTAGAATCACCAAAATTAATAGTTGCCATATTTATGTTTAATTCTCTTTTTACTCTTCTTGCTCCTGCTTCATCAACTCCTTTATAATTTATGACATTAGAACTTAAAACACTAAAAGTAGGAATGGTTGCAATAGATTGATCAAAATTTCTAATTGTCACTACAGTGATAGTAATTTTTTCTACTGTTCCTTCGACTGCAGCAATACGTACCCAGTCACCTATATTGATAATATCTTGGCTAGTGAGCTGAAGAATTGCAATTAACCCAAGCATAGTGTCTTTAAAGATCAATGTTAAAAAGAGAGCAGCGGCAGCACCTAAACTTGTTAAAAAGGTACTAAGAGAAATATTTAGTAAATAAGAAATAGTTATCATAGCCGAGATGATCATGACAAATATTTTCAATATTTGAAAATATAAGCTTAGAGGAGCCTTTTTAGCAAAAGTTTTAATGTCCCCCTACGGGGATCAAAAATCCCTCGCCTTTAGGCGAAGGGAAGTTA
>CAZJDC010000079.1:0-5369 GCA_964544715.1 uncultured Rickettsia sp.
CAATAACTTTGACTACAAAAACATCACTTTACGTCAAGTGTTTAAAGTATTGTTTCCATAAAATAGCTTCAGTTTTGCTTATGTTGTCAATTTTGCGTAAGGTGAGTTAATTATATCATCAGTCAATTACCACTAATAGCACTAAAGTAACCCCGTGCCCACAAATGTCTACCCCAGTACTTTTGTTTAATATTGGAAATTCCTCTTGCATCTTCTTTAAAGATCTGTCTTTCGCTTTTTGTACAAATTTACAGATTTTTATATGAGGTGGAATATTAGCAAAAATGTGTATATGATCGCTTGATACTACTCCATTTTCTATTTTAATACCTAATTCTGTTGCTACCTGTGCAATAATTTTCTCGAACCATCTTTTTTATATCGTAAGTTAATACCCGTTATATTGATACTTTGTAATCTACACTATGTTTTATAGCAATGATAGTAAAATGTATGGGATTTCGTGCTATAATGTGTCATAGTGCTTATGATGCTAACGCATCATGACACACACGGCAATCTAAAGCTTCTCCATCTGGAAGATGGAGGTTTGTACCTCCAAAGAGACTATCAATGCCTAAAAATAGTATAAAGAAATTAGGTAAAGCTAATACACGCTAGTTACCTTACACAAACGTTTATTATCATCTAATAATTCTAGATTTACTTCAATTAAAGGAGGAGGTAGGAGGTGCTTAACAACTTCAGACCATTCTATTAGAGGTAAATTACCGCCTAATGCCTCTTCAAGACCTAATTCATAAATTTCTTCAGGTGATTTGAGACGATAAAAATCGTAATGATAGATAGTAAAGTTAGAAGCTTTATATGTCTGTAATAGGTTAAAGGTTGGGCTTATAATTGCTATATTTTCACCGCAAAAATATTTAATAATTTCACGACAAAAAAATGTTTTGCCTACTCCAAGGTCACCATTTAATAACACAATATTATTAGGTTTTAAAGTTGAAGCAAAAACTCTAGCAAGCTTTTTTGTTGCTTCTTCGCTATTTAATATGGTTTGATTATTTATCATTTTAAGACTATAAGCTCGATTTATCTGACTTTATGCTAGATCCAGTTCCCAAACCACAAGTATGACAATGGATTATAAAGATTACATGACCAATGTTTCAATCTCTATCCGAGCATACCAAGATACTTTAAGATTCAGAAGTCAAACAAGCGGTTATCCTGCAATAGGATACAGTATGCTGAAATTTGACGTACCAAATCTTGAAGTATCAAATTATCTCTAGTAAATAAAAATTTTAGATGAAGTTTTATTTAGAAAAGAGCATAGAGGCTGTAAGCTAAGGAGCAGAGCGTACAAAAAAGTACGTGAGCATCTGCTGAGTATACTATACTACGAGCTTTTCGCGTAATACTTCTACTAACTTATTAATAGCTTCAGATGGGTCTATGTTTTCAAGAATAGCAAGTTCACCTGCTAGTCTATTTAAAGCAGCTTCATAGAGTGTTCTTTCACTGTAAGAGCGATCATTATCAACATTTTTATGTAAGTCACGTAATACTTCAGCAACTGCTACAATATTACCTGAATTAATCTTTCCTTCATATTCTTGAGCTCTTCTGCTCCACATTCTATTACCCTGTTTTGGCTTACCTTGAAGTGTGGAATATATTAAATCTAGATCTTTTTTGCTCGCAACTGCTCTAAGTCCTACAACTGTAGCTCTATTAACCGGTACTTTTAGAGTCATTTTATCTTGAGGAAAAGAGATTACATATACCTTTATCTCCGTACCTGCTATAGTATGGTTCTCTATATTTATGATTTCACCTACCCCGTGTGCAGGATAAACAATTCTTTGTCCTATTTTAAACGCAGATTTTTGTTGTTCTGTTTTATATTCGGATTGTGCTATATTTACCATTATTAATTCCTCCGTAGTAATTCTTAGTGCTTAAGAAGCAAATATGATACTATCATTCTGTCTAGAGTAACACATTTTGCTTAAATGATAAAGCAGATAATTTTATATAGCATATTTATTTACTATTGAAATAAAGTAAATAAAACTTTATTTTATTGTTAAATGACAATAATTTTTAAAGGGATAAATCATGCGAAATAGTTTTATTACATTAATATTTCTATTACTTTTGACCGGTTGTTCAGAAGAGAAAGAGCAAGTAGTAGAGCAAGAATCATCTGACTATATAACTCCGACTCAAGCTTCGATTTCAGATAAAAACAATAATCAAACAACCGAAATAATAACTCCGGCGGCTGTACAAGAACAAATAAAGCAAAAGCCTGAAGTAAAAACTTTTAAGGTTACTTTTAAGGTCGATGAGAATGATATGGTTCTTGGGAATAAAGATTCTAAAATAGTTGTAGTAGAATATTTTTCCCCTACTTGCCCACATTGTGCTTATTATCACTCTACAATTTTTCCTGAACTTAAGAAGAAATATATAGATACTAACAAAATAGCATATGTTACTAGAGAATTTATTGCTACTAAACAAGATTTAGATGCTTCTATTTTAGCACGTTGCAAAGGTGATTTAACTAGCTTTATGCAGTTTCATGATATTTTGTTAAAACAACAAGATAAATGGTCAGTTAGCAATAAATATAGAGAATTATTAACTGATATAGGTCAGCTTGGCGTCGTTACTCCTGAAGAGTACAAAAAATGTTTAAGCGATGATAAAATTACTGAAACCTTAATTGCTAATACTAATTTTGTAACAAAAGCACCAAAATTTATAGGGACCCCTGCTTTCTTTGTTAATGGGGTACAAACTGAGAATTATAGTATAAATAGTATTTCAGCAGCAATAGATAAAGCCATAGAAGAATCAAAAAATAAAATAGATTTATAGTGGATATTGATAAATTAAAAAATATTAAAACAAGAATTAATGAATTAAAAATTGATAAAACCCCTAATTCTAACTTGCAACAGGAAATAAGTCCGTTTACTATGGCTATAGATTTAGTTTCGGGAACGATGATAGGGGTTGTTATCGGTTTATTAGCTGATAAATGCTTTAATTCTAAACCTTTATTTATTATTATATTTACTATAACCGGAATTATAGCGGGATTCAATATAGTTAGACAAAGGCTCATCAGTAAAAAATAAACAAAATGCTTCATAATCCCTTAGTACAATTTGATATAAAAAAACTGATAGAAATCAGAGTTATGGGTTTCGATATCAGCTTTACTAATTCAGCTGCCTATATGTTACTTGTTAGTATTTTAGCTTCGACTTATTTTTACTTGGCTTTTTCAAATCCTAGGTTAGTACCATCAAGATTACAAATAAGTGGTGAAATAATCTATAACCTTGTAACTGATATGCTAAATCAGAATGTAGGCGTCAAAGGACGTAAATTTATTCCCATAATTTTTACTCTATTTGTTTTTATTTTATTTTGTAACTTACTTGGCATGATACCTTATGGGTTTACTGTTACCAGTCATATTATTGTTACTTTTGCTTTAGCAATTTTAGTATTTTTAATGGTGACGATAGTTGGTTTTATAAAGCATGGCATGCATTTCTTATCACTTTTCTTGCCTCATGGTACGCCTTTATGGCTTGCCCCACTAATGATCATAATTGAATTATTTACATATCTAGCAAGACCGGTTAGTTTATCTTTAAGGCTTGCAGCAAATATGATGGCAGGTCATATTCTATTAAAAGTAATTGCTAGCTTTGTTGTATCATTGATGATTTACTTGAAATTTCTACCAATACCTCTTATGGTTATATTAATTGGGTTTGAAATTTTTGTTGCAATTCTTCAGGCTTATATTTTTACTATTTTATCTTGTGTATATCTTAATGATGCAGTTAATCTACACTAGAATTAATTGATTTCTATTTGGTGCTTCATTTTTCGCCTGTCACCAAACAGAGCTAAATTAATGCTAAAAATAATAGTTTTCAGTTTTTTATTAATTAAAAATTAGGATTTGTTATGGATATGGTTTCTTTAAAATTCATTGGTGTCGGTTGTATGGCTATTGGAATGCTTGGTGCAGCTTTAGGCGTCGGAAATATATTTAGTTCATTGCTTAATTCAATAGCGAGGAATCCTTCAGCCACCGAACAGTTGCAGAGAATGGCATTTATTGGTGCAGGTCTTGCTGAAGCAATGGGTCTTTTTTCTTTTGTAATTGCAATGCTACTTATCTTTTCCTAAAATTTGCTTTTAAATAATATGCCTCAATTTGATATTAATATATATTATTCACAAATTTTTTGGCTAATAGTTACTTTTAGCTTATTATATATTTTTGTCTGCAAATTTATAGTTCCTAAAATTGAAGGAGTTTTAAATAATAGACAATCTAACATTCAAGATCACATTGCAAAAGCCGATGAATTAGCTTTAGAAGTCGAAAAGCTAAATAAATATTATAATGAAGAAGTAACACGAATAAGTACTGAAATAGATAAATTAAAAAAAGAAAAAATAGATTATTTAGAATCAGAGTTTTCGATTAAGAAGAGTAATTTAGAACAAAACCTACTAAAGCTCATAAATCAAAATATTAAAGATATAAAATTAGTTGCAGAGAAATTTAGAACTAGTAAGATAGATGCAACTATAACGCTTGCTGCTAGCATTATTGAAAAAATTACTGACACTAAAGCAGATATTAACCTATTAAAAAATATAAAAATACAATAATAATGCATTTTCTAGATGAAAGCTTTTGGCTTGCTATTAGTTTTATAATTTTTGTGTACTTAATTTATAGACCAGCAAAAAAAGCAATTTTAAAATCTTTGGATATGAAAGTTTTAGAAGTACAAGAAAGAGTTCGAAAAGCTGAAAAATTAAAAGATGATGCAAAATTATTATTTGAACAAACTGCAGAGCAAATAAAAAATTTAGAAATTTTGCAGCTGCAAATGACAAAAGAAAATAACGAAATCACAGAAAAAATAGTTCAAGAAAAAACTCAACAAATTGAAGAATTTTTAGAACGTAAGAAAATTGAAACTATTAAATTAATTGAAAGCCAAAAATCATTAGCAAGTAAAGAACTAAAAGATGAATTTTCTGATGAAGTTGTTCTGCTCGTTACAAAATATTTTTACTTAACCAAAAATAATAATCTCTCAGAAACTGATATCGCTAAGAATTTAATGGATAAAGACTAGTAAATATCCTTAGCTAAATATCACAAGCTATATAGTCCGCGTCCGCCAAAAATATTAAACCCTCCATAATCTATAATTGAATAAAATTTTTACAAAAAAAATTCTAATATTTGCACTAAAATTAAAAATTGTTTTAATATTTATTAATTTTTTTGTAGAAGTCAAGATTTGATATGACAGACACTATAAATTTTGCACCTAATTGTCAGT
>CAZJDC010000080.1:0-5230 GCA_964544715.1 uncultured Rickettsia sp.
AATATATCATCTCTTAACCTTTCCTCGGCATACATCTTTTTAAGTCGAGCATTTTCCAATTCTAACTCTTTTAGTTTGGTAATCATCGGTAAATCCATACCTCCATACCTTGATCACCATTTATAAAACGTCGCTGATGATATTTTGTGTTCTCTTAGTATAGATGCTATAGGCACACCACCACTTGCTTGATTTAAAATAGATATGATGTGGCTATCACTACGTTTTGATATTGTCATCTTTTAGAATCTCCTTTTTTATTATTAGAAAATTCTACTCCTTGTATCGATTGTTTTTGGGGAGGATTACCATTGACGCGGCAATCTTGTCAAACATCCTGAGATTGCTTTGTCGAAACTTACAGTTTCTCCTCGCAATGACGTTAGGTCATACGTAAGGGTTCTTAGTTTTTACATAGATGAATCTAATAGGAACACCTGGCATATCGAAAGCTTCACGCATATTATTTACTAAATATCTTGTGTAGCTATCAGTAATTTTTTCTGGATTATTAGAAAATAATTTGAATGTAGGTGGTCTAGTCTTTGTTTGAGTCATATATTTTACACGCACTCGTTTTCCACCTTTTTGCAATGGCAACGGGTGTGCTTCGGTAGTAAAATTAAGCCATTCATTTAGTTTACTGGTAGTGATTTTTTTATTCCAAGTTTTATAAATCTTAATACAGCTATCTAATACATCGGCTATATTTTGTTTACTTTTTGCTGAGATAAATAAAGCAGGAACACCTTTAATCTGCGGCAAATGAGTATTTATCTGATAATGAAACTCTTCTTTAAATATTTCTTTCTCTGATTCTTTAATTAGATCCCATTTATTGACTACTATGACAATGCTTCGCCCCTCATGTGCTACATGGCTTGCAATATTTAAATCTTGCTGCTTCAAAGGTGATAATGCATCCATCATTAAAATTACAGTATTAGCAAATTTAATACTATTAATAGCATCTGAGGCTGATAATTTTTCTAAAGATTCCGTAATAGTGGCTTTTTTACGAAGCCCTGCCGTATCGATTAATTTGATATGATTACCTTTATATTGCCAATCAATTTCAATTGACTCACGAGTAATTCCCGCTTCCGGTCCGGTTAGTAACCTTTCATCTTTAATTAAAGCATTTATAAAAGTAGATTTTCCGGCGTTCGGTCTACCGCTCACAACTATTTGCAGACAGTACCCTTTAATCGGATCATTTACCTCTGCTTCTTCTGAATTTTCTTCAGGCAGTTTAGCAATAATGTCATCATATAGATCTATCATCCCTGTGCCATGTTCGGCAGAGATAGCAACCATACTATCAAACCCAAGCTTGTAATATTCCTTATCAAAATCAAAAGTCTTGTCGCATTTATTAATTACTAAGATCACCGGCTTATTATATTTTCTAACAAAATCGCTAAGTAATTTATCATCAGGCAATATTCCACTTCTACCATCCACCATAAAGCAAATCAAATCTGCTTCATTTATTGCTTTAGTAGTCTGCTCCATGAGTCTTTTACCAAAGATATCAGGATTTTCTTCAAGCCCGGGCGTATCCATAAGCACAAACTCAAACGAGCCAATTCTGCCATCCGTATATTTCCTATCTCTAGTAACACCTGGCAGATCGTGAACAATAGCTTTTTTACGGATACTTAATCGATTAAACAGCGTTGATTTACCAACATTTGGACGCCCTACTAAGGCAATAATTTTTTTAGTCATATATATATAATATGTAATATTATAGAGCTACTAAAACAAGTAATGCACCAATAAAACCTACTATATTTACAATTATGATAGGTATATTTTTTATTAAAATGCCGTATAATAGCCAACTACTTAAAGCAACAGCACTTATAGTAAAAGCAGGAAGTGATACAGATGCCGTTGACTTACAGGTAAAAATTTTATGAGCTTGTACTTAAAACATAAAATTACCGACTGTACCTACTACAGTCATGTATTTTTCATAAAATTTCATGAATTTTGGAGACATAATATTATTTATGAAATAGGATTATTGTATCAAGCCACGGAATAACATTGCTATAACTAAGACGGTAGCATTATTTTTATATATGCCCTTTTATGCATATCTTCAAAAAATTTCTGAGCTTTTTGAGAAATCTTTTTATTTGTTAGGAAATTTACCACATAATTATTTTCATCTTCGCTAATGTTTAAGATTTTCTTAGTACATACCTGAACTATCTCAAAATCATTATATTTTTCAAACACATTACTTGCTTGATTAGGATTCAAGTCTTTTACTATAGTTTGCTTGGCTCCTTCTATTTTACTAAGCTTATCAGTAACTACTGTCATTATTGCAAAATTATCATAAAGAGATTTCTTAACATCTTCACAATTCTTTAACTTACTTTGTAAATTATTCATCTGTGAAAAAGTTTTATCACTCTTATCTTTAGATGTAAAAATCTGCATTGAAACTTCTACTTCTTTTTGCTCGCTAGATAAAATTGCTACATCTATTTCTTTATTACTTACCTGTACTGATCTTGAGAAACCTGATAAAATATTCATTTTAATTAGTTCAGACTTAATTTGGGAAATAAAGCTATTCGGATTAACTGATCTACTTTTTAAATATTGAAGAAGAGATCCATGAGGCATTTTGTTATGATCTTCAATATATTTGATAGTATTATCTATTTCTTCTTGTGAAATTTCTTTATCTCCGTACTTTTGGAAAAGTAAAGATTCATCAATCAAGCTTTTGATTGCTATATCACTTAACTGCTTATCCTGAGCAGGTGTTACTTCCTCAACATTATTTAATGCCATGATCATTTTTTTTCTGGCACGAAACTCATTAAGAGTAATTGGTTCATTATTTACAAGTGCGACTATATTTGCTGTTTCAGCAACTGCACTACATGCAAAAAAAACAGTAATTATTAGTAATAATTTTTTCATATTTATAATTTTTATATTAATAAACAAATAAATAAGTTAAGTAGATATACGAAGTATAATTTGGAAAAGAGCAAGGAGTATATATAATACGGGGAACAGAAGCCGTTACTTAATACCTCTGAGTACCGCAAATCTGATAATATCTACGTTAGTTAGCAAATTTCTCAAATTAAACGATTATATCACATGTTTAGAACTCTTAAACCAATAGAAATAGTAGGTGAGGATCTAGTTTTTTTAATTCCTCTACTTTCATCGGATAAATAATCAGAATAAATCTTAGCTGCGATTCTAACACAATCTTTAGCGTATGTCACTCTAATAGTTCTAGTCAATAAATCTGCTGAGCTTTTTGAAAGATCAATACGTCCACCAATTCCAACAGACCAATGATCTGTTAATTGGTAATTGACATTTCCATAAAATTGTCTTGCTCGATTATTTGAAAGCTGAATATTTTCTTCTCTGTAATACTTTTTAAGAGTTGTAAGCTGAATAAAACTACTAGTAACACTTATTCCACCATAATACAAATTAGCTCCTACCTCATCGCGTATAGGTTTAAAATATCTATTTTTTCGAAAATCATAAAACAATTCTAAATTATTAGAAATATTTCCTGAAATTTTCCCAACATTTTCAGTATCATTTGCTTTCTGATATATACTATATCTCGTATTACGAGACTGTCCTAAAAATACTCTTAAATAATTTTCTTCTTTAGCAAAGCTAGTGTTTAAACCATAATTAAATCTATTACCGAAATCATGGCAATCAATACCGCTATAACGATTTGATAAGAAGAGAGTTTTTTCTGATAGCTCATATTTCATAGGGTCAATTATAACAAACTTTTTATCTTTATTGGATAATTTACGCCCTATAGTAACAGAAACTACCGGCTCAATAAGTACATTTATTGTTTTTGTTATAGTACCTGCGAATGGATAACGCCATAAAGTCTGAAATTCCGGTATATTTCGTTGAAATGATTTTATATCTCTTGGTTTATCAAAATAAGCCTGTCTTGCAAGATAAAAATCTCCTCTATCCCGAACAATAAAATCAAAAACTTGTCCTGAAGAAGTCATGAGATTATGAATATATGATAATCGAATAGAGGTTCTAGTAAGCTGCTTCCCGATCCTTTCTTTATACATTAAAGTATTATGTTCGACAACGATATGACTATTTTCTTCATTATTTAAACTTATTACATTTTTTGTACTGATTTTCGGTAATACTAATGGATCGGTACATCTACTATCATTACTACCTAGCCCTTGAAAAGTTAATGCTTCTATTTGAAAATAATCTGTATTGTGAACCTTATTTAAAAATAACTTAGAGGTTAAGTATGAAGCATAGTTATTGTAATAGTTTTTTAAATAAGCTTTATCGGACGTACGTTCCGCTCTAAAACCATAATTATAAACTTGATCACTGCTGAAAAAATTACCATTGACAATATAATGATAAGAAGAGATTTTTTTATCCTTTATTGTATCTCCATTGTGTTCTAGCAGATAAGGCATCTTACCATAACTACTATCAAAACTTATATAATCGGTATTATTTGGTTTATAACGCCCTTCTAACTCAAAAATTGGATCTTTATAAAAAACTCTTGGAGTGAATGTAAAATCCATATTAGGCTTTGCCCGTAGATATAGAGGCACTCCAAATCTTTTATTCTTCATATCCGGCACTAATAGCCCTGAGGAAGCTGGAGCTGAGGGAGTTGGATGAAAAAAATATGGCAAGTAAAAAACTGGTACACCATATACTTCAAAAAATACATTTTTATAAACTATTTTATGCTCTGCAGAGTGAATATCAGTATTTTTAGCAGAAACCTGCCAAAGAGGGTTTCTACTACAAGCAACTTCGCAAGGAGTAAACTTAGCATAATGAAGCCGTATATTATTTTCATCTATTCTTTCAGCGAGCTTAGCAACTAAGAGGCTATTATTATTAAAAAGCATAATAAATTTAGACATTACACCTTGTTTAAATTCATTTTTTAAGATTGCTTTATCACCTAATGTAATTCTATTATCCTTATCTTTAACTCTTACATTACCCTCTACCCATAAAATATCATTATTTACATAATAAAGTAAATTATCTGCTGTTAGTAAATGCTCCTCCGTAATAATTTTTAAATTACCTTTAGCATATATTAGTCCCTCATTTTCATTGTATTCTACAAAATCAGCAATAAAATTATTAATTTTAACGTTGCTGCTTTTTGTTAAGCTACTAGTCATGTTCGGTCTGT
>CAZJDC010000081.1:0-5036 GCA_964544715.1 uncultured Rickettsia sp.
CTGACATGATGGATGGTAGAATTATGGCTATAAGAGAATACTTTGATAAAGAAGGTTTTATTAATGTAGGGATATTGGCTTATGCAGCTAAATATGCTTCAAGTTTTTACGGTCCGTTTCGTGATGCACTTGGTAGTAATAAAAAAAGTTATTTAGATAAATTAAGCTACCAAATGGATGTACGAAATATTAAAGAGGCAATGCTTGAGATTGAGCATGACATAGCAGAAGGTGCCGATATGGTTATGGTTAAACCAGGTATGCCGTTTTTAGATATTATTCGTGAAGCCGCTAATCACTTTAATACCAAAATTTTTGCATATCAAGTTAGCGGAGAATATGCGATGTTAAAATTTGCGGCAAATGCTGGAGCTATAGATTTCGAAAAAGGTCTATTAGAATCATTAATTAGTTTTAAAAGAGCAGGAGCAAGTGGTATCTTTACCTATGTTGCTCTTGAAGTAGCTGAAATACTTAAAAGATAAATGATTTTAGAGAGGTAAAAATGACTACAAACAAGAAGCCAGTATTAAAAAATTTAACTGAGTCTTTAGAGACTGAATTAAGTTTAGATAAAAAATTAACTTTTAAAGATTGGAATTTTTTAAAGCCTAAAAGTGGTGGTACTAATGAAGCAGGGGAATATGGAGGGGTATATCAAAGTGCAGATGGTAACATTACTGCAATGATAAAACAAGAAGCTTCATCCTCAAAAAATATAGCTGAATTTTTAGGGTCTAAATTTTTTGAAGCAATAAGCTCGGGTAATGGTGCTAAAGTTAGTTTAATTGCTCCAGATGGTTTTAGCAAATCTAAAAATAGTGATTCGCAAATGTATGTTAAATCTGAATTCTTTAAGAATTACAGTAGTGATATGTATGTGGATATGGATAAACATATGTCTGCTGAAACTAAACCAAATTCTTGGTTTAGAAAAGATGGTGGTAGACCGCTTTTTATGGGGACTCGCAATAAATTATTTCGAACTTTAGAAAATGCTTTTAAAGAAATTAAATATCAAAATTTTAAAAATATCATGCCAGCAAGTTTGTTGATTGGTGATTTTGATATACATGTCGGAAATATAGGAGTTATTAGAGATGGAAAAGATTCAAACATTTTACCTAAATTGGTAAGAATTGATTTTGCTGGTAGTTTTGATAAATTAACAAATCAAATTTATTCTCATTCAAGAATGAGACATTTACCTGGCTTTGGTCCTACTAACCACTTTAGAGAATTTCCATCTCAATTAAGAAGAAGTCCTGAATTTGGTGATAGTTTAATTGAGGCTTCCAAAATCAATTTAATCAAAACTATTAATGAAAGTTTTGCTGAACTAACTAAATATTATAGCGATGAAGCAATAGCAAATTTTGCTAAGCAGGCTATGCCAGGACGATTTAATAAATCTGAAAAAATAACTCCTAAAGATGTTAAAGACAGCTTATTAGATATAATGCTAAAAAGACAAGAATCTTTAAAAGAATATGGTCTTGAAATAAAATTAACCAATGTAATTTCCCAAAAACATGCTTATCCTTATTTTGAAATAAAAGAGCAAGAATTAAAATCATTAATGAAAGAACATCCTAACTACTTTGAAAAAATTCTTAAAGCTGAAGAAGGAAAAATAAGAGGAAAAAAACTCAAATTACGAGATAAAGTTCGCTCTATCTTAAACAGAATTTTGGAAACTCTAGGTATTAGACCTAGTGCAAAAAAACACTTAATAAAAACAATAAAAAGCTTAAATGAAGAAGTTAATAACGAAAAAGATTTAATAGATTTGTCAAAAGCAGTTGAGACAAAAAAAGTTAAAGCACCAGCTACAGAAAAAGCTCAAGCTAAAGAAAAACCAAATTTATTGGATTTAAATGAAGAAGATTTAAAAGCAATGAAGCATTTAAAAGAAGAAGTTTTAAAGCCAACAAAGCTAACAACGGTAGAGAAAGCTCATCAAAGTTCAAAATCCAAAACTGCTCATCAGAAAAAGATGCTTCATGGCCAGGTAATGTAAAGCTAAATAAATTAGGTAAAAGTAAAAATGAACAAATCCATAATGAGATTAAATGTAAAACACTACACTTAATCTGAGAGAGATGGATTGATTAAGCAGCAAAAGAGCTGTCAGACAATGGTAAGAATTAATAGACTTATCTTTTTAGTAATTTTAAATGTTATTCTTGAAAGTTTGCATAGGAGTTTTTCCATAACAGAATTTTCCAGCATGAGGTCTAGCTGTATTTTTATAACTTTTTTTATTGTATTGAAAGAAAAGGCTAGACGTTAACAAAAAGATTTGTTATAAGGAATTATCTAAATTTTCCAGATGCTTCTAATGTTCCTCGGTAGCTCAGTGGTAGAGCAAACGGCTGTTAACCGTTCGGTCGCTGGTTCGAATCCGGCCCGGGGAGCCATATCGTACAATCAGGTATTGCTTTCAGTTTATCAAACAGAAAATCCAAGGTGTCATCAAGGTTTTCGCCTCTTAAACTTAGGTTCGAAAATACAAAATTTAAAAATTCTCTTTTTGCAGGAATTGTTGAACCTTACGTTTACAATTTGTAAAAGTTTCTTTGATAACTCACCCATACACACCTATATAAGAATAGCGTTTACAATATTAACATAATTAGTAATCTAATTGACAAAAAAATTAACATAATTATAACTAGCATTATACTAATAAACTAACATTAAATCAATTATTAGGGAAATTAATATGTTTAATAGATTCAATTGCTGTACTCTTGCTTTAATGTTACTAACTAGTAGCATGTCATTTTCTGGACCTTTACCTAACGAGGGAATTGATCCTACTTATCAATATTATGACAATGATATTAGTAATGTGATAAAGAATCGTATGGGCAATACTCCAGGTATATATATCGTAGAGCCAGTTTCGAATCATACAGCTGAGTTTATAGATGTCATGGTTGATGCTTATTTTGAAAATGTTAACAATATTGTAAATCAAGGTACTCCAATTGAAAATGTAAAGGTTCTAATCCCTAATCATTATGGTGATAAAGATAAAGGACATTGGACTGCAGCAGTAATACGTACCGATGCATCAGGAGCTGCTACATTATATTACAACGATCCTACAGGTAATCCATATAATCCTACACCATTCCTTGAGGCAATAAGAACTTTAAGACCTGAAATCCAATTACGTGATTTACAAGTACGTCAACAAAGTGATGATACGTCTTGTGGGGCATTTACTGCTGAAGATCTTGTAGTTTTAGCAGAAATGAATAATGAGGAATTGACATTAGAATCAGCCAGAGCATTACTTTCTAATATAACAGATGCTAAAATGCTTCGTAACAAACACGTAGGTATCGTTACTCAAGAAGATAAGGATTACATTTTTGATTTGCCTAAAGATAATCAGTTTGTCCAGCAATTAATCAACGCATTACCAGGTAGTGATGCCAAAAAATTTGAAGAGAGTCTTGATGAATTAAGTAAGGAGCAAGTAAAAGAAGCTTTATCTAAGTTAACTAATCGTCCAAAAGAGCGGAGTAGTGAAATTATACGTGCAGCATTAAGACATGCATTAATAGATACTCATAATTCTGCAATGAGTGTGATACATAGCAGATTAAGTAATGGACATTTTATAGCAGCAGGTGATGCTGATGTAGCTGATGATACATGGCAACATGGCGTATGGGTTAGAGCATCAATTAGTCACAACAAAGATAAAGCAAATAATAAGGTATTAGAATATTATAGTGGTTATAAAACAAAAGGACATAGTAATACTATAGGTGTTGATAGCTTAATAAACGATAATCTACTTCTTGGTGTAGCATATACTAATGCTTACACAAGCATAAAGCCGCAAAATCAAAATGTAGGTAATGTAGACAAAGCAAGAACTAATATGTGCTCATTATATAGTTTATATAATATCCCGCATTACAATTGGTTTTTAGATGGTACTATATCTTATGCAGAAAGTGTTATAAGAGAAAAAAATGTACGTAATGGTAACGAAGTAGCATCAAGTAAGTATAAATCACACTTATATAGCGGTAGTGTATCTTTAGGATATAATTATCATACAAGTAATGACCTATATATTATACCAAGTTTAGGAATGATAGGTTCTTTAATCAAAGATTCTGGATATAAAGAAACTGGGACTAATTTTCAGAATTTAAATGTTGTAAAGAAGCATTTTAATAAACTAAACAGTGTGTTAGGGATTAAAACATTTAAGAATATACAACAAGGTAAGTTAACTATAACACCTGAATTATATAGCTTTATTAATTATGCTCTGAAAAATAAAACTCCTGCTATTAATGCTCAGATGAAAGGTATAGATGATACTATACCGACAATTAACTTTAAAAGTAATAAAGTAGATTTTAATTTAGGTGTTGGTATTTCATTAAAACATAATATAATGGAATATGGCGTTAATTATACCGCTACTTTTGCTAAAAAATACGCAGCACATTCAGGTACTTTAAAAGTACGAGTGAATTTCTAACCTGATCTGTAAAACACTACACTTGATCTGACAGTTAGAGATTGATTAAGCATTAAAGGAGCTTTCAGATAAGTAAGAATTAATAGACTTATCTTTAGCAATTTTAATGCTATCATTGAAAGTTTGTATAAGAGTTTTTTCAGGTGCTGTCTTAGTGATACTATAGTTATGCTGGTATGTTTTTTCTCCATAACATCTAGTCCCCTTAATACTCCCATCCATATTCTCTACAAGCATTATCTTCTATTCCAAATTCATCAATAAATACTAATTTCTCCCTAGAGATATGCTGTATCTTCGTTATAAATTCATTTCTTAAACCAATATCCCTTTTGGGATGAAAATAAGTTTCTTTTATAACTAAACCCCAATTTCCTTATACAATTTATTATTGTACTTGCTGACACCTGCTCAGGCCATATTTGTGCTATCTCTTTACTGCTTTTATCATTATTATCTTCAATCAATTTTCTAAAAACTTCAATATCAGTTATTTTGTGTGCAGGAACCCTTGTGATAT
>CAZJDC010000082.1:0-5036 GCA_964544715.1 uncultured Rickettsia sp.
TATCAATATACCCGTAACCCACTATTTATCAGCTATACAGAACCATGGTGAATACAAAACTCGCATAATCTATGTAACAATGCCTACGTGGAATGACATATGAGACGTGCAACAAAAAAATCACTGAAAAAATAAAAATTTTACTGGACTTATAGCTATAATAATTATATAAAATTCAGATGAAAACAGGGGCTGTAGCTCAGTTGGTTAGAGCACGCCGCTCATAACGGTGCGGTCGTAGGTTCAAGTCCTACCAGCCCCACCACACAAATTTGTATGTGTCATCTGGTTATCTTGACCACAATATTTAGTTAAAGCGAGATAAATTAAGCTTTTTGTATGCGTTTTTTTATTACTAAACCTAGGGTACTTTTACTGGATTGTTTCGCCCTTATTACTTGTAATTCTCCTCGCAATGACGATTTTTACAATACTCTAAAAAATTATTGTTAAATTGAATTTAAATGATTAATCTAAAAAGACTTTCTCGGTATCTTGCTAAATTATATTTCAAGTGTTTTTTTATAATATTATCTATTCTAATTGGACTATTAATCATATCCAATATCTTTGATCTCTTACAAAAATTCAAAAACATGTATGTGCCTTTTGATTTTTTTTGGCGATTTATTTTATATAAAATTCCATATCTTTTGAACCAAGTTTCTGCTTTAATTAGCTTTACTTCCATGCTTTTTTTCCTTAGGAATTTAACAAAAAATAATGAGTTAACTGCTATATTATCTAGTGGTATCCATATTTGGCAAGTATTAATAATTCCGTGTATTGTGACTTTAATTTTAGGCATAGCTTTTACGACTATATTAAATCCTATTGGTGCTTTAGGTTTACAAAAATGTGACTTACTAGAAGTAAAGCTTACTAAAAAAACACATACTGAAGCAGTGATATCTAAATCAGGCTTACTATTTTTTGAAGCTTTAAATGGGAAAAATCAAATCATTCAAACGCAATTTATTAATATTGCTGAGAAAAAATTAAATAATATTACAGTTTTATTTATCGATAATAATAATAATTTTCTAAAAAGAATTGATGCATTATATGGCATTATTGAGAATAAATCACTGTATTTAAGTAGGGTCAAAGTTTTTACAAAAGACAGTACCGAAGCACATCACAACTTAATTATACCAGCTAACTTATCTGTTAGTAGTTTGGTAAATAAGTTTACTTATCCTGAAATAGTTTCTATTTGGAATCTACCTAAATTAATCGATGAATTATTAAATTCAGGTCTACCAATTACTAATTACCAAGTTTATTATTATAAGCAATTATTTAAACCTGCAATGATGATAGCAACTATAATTTTAGCAAGCTGTTTTATCAGCCTAAGACAACGTGATAATTCGCAAGAAAAAATATTAATATTAGGATTATTTTCAGGTTTTATAGTATATTCATTATCAGAAATTTTACTTAAAGTATTGACCTATAATAATTTATCATTAATTGCTGCTATTTTGTTACCAAGTATGTTAATAATTTTTATTAGTAACTTTATTATTTTACATTATAAAGAAATTTAAATAATGTATTGTTCTACGTCATTGTGTAATGCATTGGTACTATTGTATGACTCCTATGTCATTCTCCCCCGCGTAGGTGGGGATCCAGCGTAAAACGAGATAATCTAAAGCTTTTAGTTTTAAATGTTTATTGTATTTATGCTTTTTTACTGGATTTCCGCTTTCTCGGGAATGAAATAACCGAACTTTTTTTATATGTTCTAGAATTTAGAGAAAAAAAGAAAAATGATAATGAAATTTTTGGAAGGATTTTCTTCCGGTATTGCTATTGATCTTGGAACAGCAAATACTATCGTATATCAAAAAGGACGTGGTATTGTTCTTCGCGAACCATCAGTGGTTGCATTAATAAAAAAAGATGGTTCTTTTGTGCCTTATGCTTTTGGTCATGAAGCAAAAATGATGCTTGGTCGTACTCCAACTGATATTGAAGCTAAAAGACCTTTAAAAGACGGCGTAATTGCCGATTTCAAAGGTGCAGAAGAAATGATCAAGTACTTTATTAAAATGGTACATAATCGTCGTTCTTTTTTGGGTCCAACGATTGTTGTTTGTGTGCCGTCAGGCTCTACTCCTGTTGAACGTCGTGCTATTCAAGAAGCAGCAGAAAGTGCAGGTGGTAAGGATGTATATTTAATTGAAGAGCCTATGGCGGCAGCAATTGGTGCGGGGCTTCCTGTAACGGAAGCAACAGGCTCAATTATTGTTGACATTGGTGGTGGTACTACAGAAGTTGCAGTTTTGTCACTAGGGGGCATAGTATATGCAAGGTCCGTAAGAGTCGGAGGTGACAAGATGGATGAGGCAATTATTTCATATATAAGAAGGCATTATAACCTGCTAATTGGTGAGGCTACAGCCGAAAAGATAAAGCAAGAAATAGGTACTGCTTATGTAGATCAAAATGCAGAACCAAGGGTTATGGAAATCAAAGGTCGTGATTTAATTTATGGTATTCCAAAAGAAATGGTATTGAATGAAAGGCAAATTGCTGATAGCCTAATAGAACCGGTAAGTCAAATCGTTGAAGCAGTAAAAGTAGCGTTAGAGGCAACACCTCCCGAATTATCTTCTGATATAGTTGATAAAGGAATAGTGCTAACAGGTGGTGGTTCATTACTTCGCAATCTTGATTTTGTTCTTAGTGAGGCAACAAAATTACCTGTGATAATTGCAGATGATGCACTATCATGTGTAGCACTTGGTATAGGAAAAGCACTTGAAGATTTTACAAAGCTAAAACATGTACTATTTAAACAGGATTAAAGATGGCAATACTTGCGAATAGAGTAAAAAATTATTCAAATTCCTTGGAATTAGTAAGAACTATATTAGTTACTCTTAAACGCTTTTTTATTATATTTTTTCTTGGATTATCTTTGTATTTATTTCTTATTTCACCTAAAAAGATCTCTAATATTTCCATTGAAATAACAGGTAGCGTATTATCAGCTGGGTTAGTATTTTATGAAAAAATATTTGAAGGTGTAAATTCTACAAAACAAAAATTTGTTTATTTTCAAGATCTAGAAAAACGCAATATAGAGCTTGAGCTTGAAGTAGCAAGGCTCAAGCATCTTCAGAGTGAAGTAGAATCAGTAAGGGCTGAAAATATTGCTCTAAAAGATCTCTTAACAGTTACCGAGGAAGAAGAATTTAAATATATTACTGCTAAGTTATTAAGCGTGTCTTTTAGTCCTTTTTCTAAAACGGCATTAATTTCTGCTGGTAGAAAACACGGAGTTGAACCTGATCAAATTGTTACTACTAATTCACAAGGATTAGTCGGCAAAGTAATAGGAGTAAGCAATAATTACGCTAAAGTTATGCTAATTAGTGATGTTAATTCTAGAATACCTATTAAAACAAATTCTTCAAGAGAGCAAGGTATTTTAGCCGGTAATAATAACAATAGTAAAATTTTATATTTACCCACTAATCATTTAGTGCAGAAAGATGAAGAGATAATAACTTCTGGTCATGGAAGTACTTACCCAGCAGGTATCTTAGTGGGTTATGTTGCTAAAGTTACAGAAAATGATGTTATAGTTAACATCGCTGCCGATCTATCTAAAATTGAATTTGTGCAAGTAATACTCCCAAAACAATGAAAAAGGGCACCGTCAAGTTAACCATAAAACACAGGATTTTTATAAAATATATGATCTACAAGTTCGCATAGCTTCATTCACAAAATACTTATTTTTTGCTAAATCTGAGTTAACTTGACGGTATCGACTAAAAAGAACATTAATATTATTATAAATTAAGTAGCCAAAAGAATCTTTTAGCACTACTGATCTTATATGTAATCGGGGCTCCTCTTTATCTAATAGGAGGTAACTGTAAAGTAATTCATGGGTAACTCACAACATGACATGAATCAGAATATTAAGCGTATTACTATAAGAAAAAGCAAGAGGTTATCAACTTAGCCTCCCTATAGAACAGAATACAGCTATTTCTAATCCACATTATAATGTATTAGATAAAATATCTGATACATTAAGTTCCTCAGATCAGTATAAAGTTGTTAAGCGATACACAAAGCCTCCTTATTACCATCTACCCGATAATACTACAAAGAAAATTGGAGTATTTCTAGATACTGACACTACCGGCTTATCACATGAAAAAGCTAAAATACTAGAGCTTGGCATGCTGAAGTTTGAATATACTGAAGATGGGCACATTTATCGTATACTTGATGAATTTAATCAGTATCAAGATCCAAAAGAACCTATATCTTTACAAATCACTGAACTAACAGGTATTACTGATGCAATGGTTAAAGATAAGGCTATAGATAAAGAAGCAGTAGCTCAGTTTTTTAAAGATGTTGATATCATTGTTGCTTATAATGCTACATTTGACAGACCATTTTTTGATAAAATGTTTCCTGTGAGGTTATTACCAAAGTATCGGGATGCTCAAGAGTTAATATTGATTGGAAAGATGAGAAAATAGAAAGTCATAAGCTAGAATATCTTGCTTATAAATATAATTTCTTTTATGAAGGACACAGAGCTGTTATAGACAGCCTAGCTGGTTTGCATATATTAGCATAAACCTTATCTTTTACTACAACACCAGTATTAAAACAATTACTTAATAATTTCTATAAAACAAGATTTAAGATTTGGGACAAAAACGCTCCGTATGATTCTAAAGATTTACTGAAATCTAGAGGTTATCGCTGGTCTATTCATACACAAGAAAATTATAAGGCTTGGATGATTGAAGTATTGAAAGATATTCTTGAAGCAGAGCTAGCATTCCTGAATTCTAATGTTTACAACACACCTAATATAATATATAGAAGTCAAGATTTGATATGACAGACACTATAAATTTTGCACCTGATTGTCAGTGAAATTTTGACTGTCAGAAGAGTATTCAAGATACAAGATTTCATTATTCTTTTCAATAGCTAATTTTTTACTATTCTTAAAAGTTTGCATAGGAGTTTTTCCATAACAATAT
>CAZJDC010000083.1:0-5010 GCA_964544715.1 uncultured Rickettsia sp.
AAGGTTGCGAATACAACCAATCATTTTGCAATTAAATATAAATTGCTAGTAGCAGCGAATATAGCATCCATGAATGAATTGGCAAACTTGCGTCAAAATAACTCGTTTACGTAAGGTGAGTTACTTATCTGACAGCTCCTTTGCTGCTTAATCACTCACTGTCTGTCAAGTATAGAGTTTTACAGTTTATTTAATGTGATTGATTACGTATACCAATCACAGGATAAACAGCCTTATTTATAACTAATATTATTATCTCTTGCCTTTACCATAAGGTAGTCTAAATATACAATCAGGTAATTCTATCCAATACTCGTGCTTACCACCCTTGTTACCTCTTCCATAACTCCATCGGTCATGCTTGAAATAAGCTCCTTGGATATATCTGTATGATACATTTTTTCTAAATGGGATTGAATCTCACTCATGGTCATACCTCTTGCATAAAGTGCAACAACACTCTCATCAAATCCAGTGAATCTTTTTCTAACTCCCTTATGAATTAATTGATGCTCAAACCTATTGTCTCTGTCTCTTGGTATATCCAATTACTATCTTTTGACCACTGTCATCTATTATTGTCTCCTCGCCCCTCTCTCTCGTCCCATTACGACAATTGCTATCTTGCTTTGATGCCCTGCTATGCCTTGAATAACCTAATTCATGACTGGAGCTCATTCTAGTATTCTCTCTACTACTTTCTTCTTTAATTCCTGAAACAATCCATCCTTACCAAATAACTCATTAGGATTAGATTGAAATAATATCTCCTCTACTAGCTTAGTATTTATATCTACATTTCTAACGCCAACTTCTATTTTCTTAGCCATATTTATTACCTTTGATTTAGTTGTATTTTAATAGTAATTCTTTCCCTGTTGCTTTACAACTTACACAAAATATATGACAGACTCTATGATGCTTTAACATTAAAAGCTCGATCACGGAATAAAAAAGGAGCAACTATTACTCATCCCCTATCTTCAATGCAGCAATAAAAGCAGACTGTGGAATATCGATATTGCCGTACTGCCTCATTCTCTTTTTACCGGCTTTTTGTTTCTCGAGCAGTTTACGCTTACGGGTTATATCACCGCCATAACACTTAGATAGTACATCTTTACGCAATGCCTTAATAGTCTCACGGGCAATAATACGTCTGCCGATACTTGCCTGAATTGCAATATCAATCTGCTGCCTTGGTATCAAATCCTTGAGCCTTACGCATAATGCCCTACCCCGTTGTTCGGCACGGGAGCGATGTACGATTGTCGATAACGCATCGACTACCTCTCCGTTAACCAAAATCCCAAGCTTTACAAGCTCAGACGGCTCATATGTATCCATGTGCCATTCAAAACTTGCATAACCTTTTGAGCAGCTTTTTAAACGATCATAAAAATCATATACTATCTCGTTGAGCGGAAGTTTATAGACTATTCTAGCTCTATTTGCTATATAACTGTGATCTAGCTGCACACCCCTTTTTTCAGTACAAAGCGTTAATACTGCACCTAAAAACTCCTCAGGTACCATTATAGTTGCTTTAATCCATGGCTCTTCCATTGATTCAATGTTCTGCAAATCTGGTAAATCAACAGGATTATGAATCTCTAAACTCTCACCCTCTTGCATATGAATTTTATATACCACACTTGGAGCAGTGGTGATTAAATCTAAGTCAAATTCTCTACTTAAACGCTCTTGTATAATCTCTAAATGCAGTAACCCTAAAAAGCCGCACCTAAAACCAACCCCTAGAGCTGAAGAACTTTCCATTTCATACTCAAAACTGGCATCGTTAAGACGTAATTTTGCCAGCGAATCCTTTAAATGCTCAAATTCCGAGCTATCTGTCGGATAAAGCCCGCAGAATACTACCGGTAAGTTTGGTTTAAACCCGGGTAGAGCTTGCTCACAAGGCTTCTTTTCATCGGTCATAGTATCTCCCACCTTACAATCTGCTACCTGCTTTATAGAGGCGGTAAAAAATCCGATTTCACCTGCATGTAAAACATCCGAAATATGCTTTTTAGGGCTGAAATATCCGACATTCTCAATTGTATAAACCGCATTTGTCGCCATCATTTTGATTTTCATATTCTTACGTAACGATCCGTTAATAACACGCACTAAAATAACCACCCCAAGATATGGGTCGTACCAACTATCAACAAGCAATGCTTTTAAAATATCCGTACTACTCTCTTTCGGTGGTGGTAATTTATTTACTATCGCTTCTAAAACTAAATCAATACCTATACCGCTTTTGGCAGAAATCAGTACTGCCTCACTTGCATTAATCCCGATTATGTCCTCTATTTGCTGCTTTACATACTCAGGTTCTGAAGCCGACAAATCAATCTTGTTTAGTACTGGTACTATTTCGTGATCATTCTCAATTGCCTGATAAACATTGGCAAGAGTTTGAGCTTCCACCCCTTGTGTACTATCAACTACTAATAACGACCCTTCACACGCTGTAAGCGATCTACTAACCTCATAAGCGAAATCGACATGCCCAGGGGTATCCATCAAATTTAAATAGTAAGTATTGCCATCTTTAGCCTTATATACAAGCCGTACTGTCTGGGCTTTAATCGTTATGCCACGTTCTTTCTCTATATCCATTGAATCTAGTACTTGCTGGCTCATCTCTCTTGCTTGCAAGCCGCCGCAATACTCAATTAACCGATCAGCTAAAGTAGATTTGCCATGATCAATATGAGCAATTATTGAAAAGTTCCTTATATATTTTTGATTATTCATAATTCTTGTGATATAATTTACGTTTATTTACTACCTAGTCATCCCGCGGCTCGACCGCGGGATGACAGGAAAATAATATACAATAAAACCAAAATTGATAACAGGAAAAAATAATGCGAGCGGAAATAGAGAATTACGTTAAAAAAATTGAGCAGTCTTTAGAATTGCTTCGGAGGTCACTTTGACGTTGAAACGTCATCAGATAGACTAGCAAAATTAGAGGACTTAACGGCAAATCCTGATCTATGGAACGATCAGGCTAATGCCCAAAAATTACTTCTAGAAAAAAGTAATTTAGAAGAACAATTAGGAGCTTATAATAAAATTAAATCTAATCTAAAAGATGTATTAGAGCTTGAAGAGATGGAAGAAGCCGGGAATGATCTAGAAATAATGCAACAAGTCGAGAAAGATTTACAATCCTTGAGCACTACTGCAGCACAATTTAAAACTGAATGTTTATTTTCAGGTGAAGCCGATAATAATAACTGCTTTTTAGAAATAAATGCCGGAGCCGGAGGAACAGAAAGCCACGACTGGGCGTCTATCATGATGCGTATGTATTTACGTTTTGCCGAAAGATTAGGCTTTAAAACCGAGATCATTAATATGATTAACGGCGAAGAAGCAGGTATAAAATCATGCACGATTAGGGTAATCGGCAAACGTGCTTATGGCTGGCTTAAAACTGAAGCAGGAGTACATAGGCTGGTACGTATTTCGCCGTTTAATGCAGCAGGAAAACGCATGACCAGTTTTGCAAGTAGCTGGGTATATCCAGAAATTGACGACAATATAGCAATTACTATTGAGGATAAAGATTTAAGAATTGACTCTTTTAGAGCATCCGGTGCAGGTGGGCAGCACGTTAATACTACCGACTCAGCTGTGCGTATCACCCACATACCGACCGGCACGGTTACGCAATGCCAAAGTGATAGATCACAGCACAAAAATAAAGCTCAAGCTATGAAGATGTTGCAAGCTAAACTTTATGAGCTTGAAATGCAAAAACGCACTGATAGCATTCACGAGCAAAATGCCGCTAAAACCGATAATAGCTGGGGACATCAAATTAGGTCGTACGTGTTGCAACCATACCAAATGGTGAAAGATTTACGCACTGATTACGAAACATCCGATACAAAGGGCGTACTTGACGGTGATCTTGAAAAGTTCGTCTCGGCAAGTTTAGCCATAAATGCGGGAAATAAAAAATAATATATTCTCCAACAGACAGTTGGAGAAATTCTAATCTCTACTGCATAGTTCAATTTTATCAATTTCATCCTGAACTAAAACAGACGTTGCCCGCATGGATCGAAAAACGTGTTTGGTGTCATAGCGTGGCTTATCCACAGCAGGAAGTACAAACAACTAAAAGTATCAATAATATTGATACTTTTAACTGGATCCCACTACAAGTGAACTAGATGACAAGATTGAATATAATCCACGCAAGCATGCCTACAAGGGAGTGACATTACGGGTTATTTGTCTTGATATTACGCATAAAAGTTAAGATTGAATCTGACATATTAAGATTGAAATTAGAATAGTTTATGTGTATATAGAAGAAGTTTAGTAATCATATACATGAAATCATGATCCAAACTTAATTAAAATGAATAATATGTCAAATTATGATCAAAAGATAATCAAACCAAAATGAGGATTATTAGAACTTGCGAAACAACTTGGTAGTGTCAGCACAGCATGTAAAGTAATGGGCTATTCAAGAGATAGCTTTTACCGATTCAAGGAACTATATGAGATGGGAGGAGAAGCAGCTCTTGTGGGGATATGAGTCGTAAAAAACCTATAGTAAAGAATCGTGTATCAGAACATATAGAACAATCAGTAATAAATCTTACTATAGGAAATCCTGCCCTTGGTCAGCTCTTCGTACGCGCCAAGAACTAATGAAGCAAGGTACTATAGTGTCATCCAGTGGTGTACGTTCTATTTTTGGCTACGCCAATGATCTTGAGACTCTAAAGAAAACGCCTCAAAGCTTTAGAAGCTAAATCTGCACAGGACGGTATCTTACTGACAAAAGAACAACTAGCTGTTCTAGAAAAAGCAAAACAAATTAAAGAGGCTCATGGAGAAAGCGATACTCAGCATCCAGGTTACCTTGGTGCACAAGACAGATATTATGGCGGTAATATGAAAGAAATAGGTATAATATACCAATGACACTTATTCCAGAGTGGCTATTTGCAAACTCTATACTGATAA
>CAZJDC010000084.1:0-4824 GCA_964544715.1 uncultured Rickettsia sp.
TACTGTCCTGCTGTTAAGCATTGAAATGCTAAATAATCCTAAACATTTTGCTCTTAATAAATTTAGCGAAATATGTTTTTGCAATAATTCTACTAGAGGAGTCGAATGATCTTTCATATATGAACCCAAGTATTTTTCTCTTTATCATCACCAATAATCATTAATATTCAACCATTTAATCCTCTATATCTAACAATTGTCATGTAGTAATATGACAATAATTTGCTTGAATCAACAAACTATATCCCACTTTCCTCCCCAGTAAATAATTGTAACATTATAGTTAAAATACTAATCTTGACCACAACTGGATTATCCTACTGTAACTAGAAATACTAAAATAACCTCTATATTTATATGATAGATGATATAAATAATCATTCTTAAAATCTTTGCATGAAGATATATAAAAATATAATACTATAGTTAGTAGTTCTGAAAGGCTTAGACTACCTAAGATTCTAAGCTTTCTAACGCAGGGTATTAATTTATTTTCTTCCCATTCTTAGTATATTTTATAATAAAAATCTATTATACAAAACAGAGTGTTGATACATCTTTTCATTGTTGAGTTCATATTTTTTTTGATACAAAGTCTGTGTAACTCAACACTCTCCTCTTGTAAATATTCTTCCTTATTATCTTTAATGCTTCACTCTTATCCTAAACTGGCATTAATAGTGTCTGGGTCCTGTGGGTTTGTTGGATCATACATAATGCCTCTCTTAATTTTAAGTAGAACTACTTAATCATTTTACAATTGAAAGTCAAATGTTATTTTTAGAAATTCCACTTTTATTAGTTTCTTATAAAAAGAACTTAATAATTATTTGGAGATATTTATCAAGTATTTGTTGATTTCCTTCAACAAACTTTAGTGAATTTTCTTGATAGCTTTTTAGCTCTTTAGAGTTAATAGAATTAAGTAAATATTGCAGTTTATTTAATAAATCATCGTCGCTTTTGATTTGAATAGCTGCCTTATTTTTAAGGATATATTCAGTAATATCAGTATTTTTACTCATGTCAGGACCGAATATAACACAATTGGAAAAATGTGCCGCCTCTAAAATATTATGCCCACCTTGTTTGAAAGAACCACCGATAAAAGATATTGAAGATATGGAAAAATATAAACCCATTTCACCAAATTTATCAACTATATAAAGATCATCGGTTAAAATTGGTAAGTCATTTTCTGATTTAGCAGTAGCTGATAAATCTTGTGCTATGCAGTTATCAAGAATTGATTTTACTCGCTCAGGATGTCTTGGGATTAAGATAATATAGCAATCTGTAACTTGTTTTTTTAAATTTTTAATAATAGGAAAAATAATTTTCTCATCTTCCTGATGGGTGCTAGCAAATACGATAACTCGCTTACCTTTTAAATATTTACTCAGCTTTACAAGCTCTTCTTGATTAACCGGAAGCTTTTCATTGGCAAATTTAATATTACCTAGATTAATTGTGCTTGATATTCCAAGCTCATTAAATTTTTGTAAATCCCGTTCACTTTGCACAATAACTTTATGAAAATTTTTAACAATAAGCTGAAAAAAGCCTTTTCTTTTCTTCCAAGATTCGAAAGATTGATCAGACATGCGAGCATTCACAAGCAATAATTTACACTGTTTTGCTGCTTCATTGATAGCAGACGGCCATAATTCCGATTCTATGAAAATCCCTAAGTTAGGTTGCCAATTTTTTAAAAATATTTTAGTGAAAATAATATTATCTATTGGAAGTAGCTGATGAGTAACTATTTTAGGTAATTTACTACTTAATATTTTAGCGGAAGATTGTGTCCAAGAAGTAACTAAAAAACGGATATCAGGGTAACGCTTACTTATATTATCAATTAAATTTAAAGCAATCATAGATTCACCGACGCTAGCCGCATGAATCCAAACTAAAAATCTATTATCTTGCCTATGTTTACCGACAGCAAAACGCTCCTTAACACGTCTTATATCTTCTTTGCCTATTAATAGGCGAATAAAAATTATAATAAAATAAATGGGTAATAACAAAAAACTTAAAAAGTAATATAAACGCATCATTTTATTAAGTTCTTAGTTAAATTAACTAAATCTTTTTCAAGATTCATATGATTTTGCACTTTATTGTCTGTCAGTACTAAAGGCGACCCTACAATGATTTGAATACTGCCAAATGGCAAAGGTATTATCAGCTTATCCCAGCTTTTTAACCTAAAACATCTAGAAGTAGAGCTGACTATAGGAATTAATTTTTTATTGTATTTATAAGCAATCTCAGTAATTCCACTATTCACGTTATATACAGGACCTTTAGGACCATCAGGTGTAACTATTACATTTGCATCTTGAGAAAGCTTTTCGATAATACTTCGTAATGCTCCAAACGAATTTTTATTGCTAGAGCCGACTATAACTTTGCAGCCAAATTTATCGACTAAAGCGTTTAAAATCTTGCCATCTAAATGTGGAGATATTAATGCGTAGACATCTCTATGTCCTTTAAACATAGCAGGGCTCAATGCAAGCATATTATGCCAAAAAGCAAATATCACGCCCTGTTCGTTTAAAAACTTTTCCTTATTGCCATCGTCATAGAATATAATTTTTTGCTTTGAAGTAAAATAAACAAAAAGCATATACCAATATAGTAAAATAGTCATTACACTAAGTACAAATTTATTACGTTTTAAAAATTTTTTAAAAGCTTTACGCATTGATTTTTTATTACTTTAGTATTGTTTTCCATCATTGCGAGAAAAATTACAAAGAGTAAATTCGACCAAGCAATCTCAGGATGTGTGACAATATTGTCGCGTCGATGTTACACATCTCCTCGCAATGACGCTATAGAATTACAAGCCCTTTCCATTCGCAAACAAGCCTCTTCCAACTCTTCCATAGAAGTAGCATAGGAAATCCTAAAATATCCTTCTAAGCCAAAAGCAATGCCTGGTACTACTGCTACTTTCGCTTCTTCAAGTAAATACTCACCAAAATCGTTACTATTATTAATTACTTTTCCTGATTTAGTGTTAGCTCCAAAAATCTTATCACATTTAATAAATAAGTAAAAAGCTCCTTCAGGTTTATAACATTCAAAATATTTCACTCTTTGTAAAATCGACAAAGCAAGATCACGTTTTTTTTCAAAATTCAAAGCATTGTGTGCAATATAGCCTTGCACGCCATTTAGCGCTTCAACCGCTGCTGCTTGGCTTATTGAGCATGGGTTTGAAGTACTTTGTGACTGAATAATAGTCATAGCTTTAATTAAAGCTTTCGAACCTGCACCATAACCTATACGCCAACCTGTCATAGAATAAGCTTTTGATACTCCGTTAACAGTAAATATCCGATCTTTTAAATCAGGTGCTATTTCTGCTAAAGTATAAAATTTAAAACCATCAAAAGTAATATGCTCATAAATATCATCAGACATCACATTTACGTGTGGATGCTGTCTTAAAATTTCAGTGATATTTTCTAGCTCTGCATAGCTATAGCTTGCACCTGTTGGATTACTAGGCGAATTAATAACAAGCCATTTAGTTTTAGGTGTAATTAACTGCTCTAAAGCCACACCACTTAGTTTGAAGTTACTTTCAATACCACAATTTGCAAAAACCGGAGTACCTTCAGCAAGTGAAACCATATCAGGATAAGACACCCAATAAGGAGCGGGAATAATAACCTCATCACCTGTATTTAAAGATGCCATAAATAAATTATATATCACTTGCTTGCCTCCGGTGCTAACTATTATCTCATCAAGATCATAATCTATATTATTTTCTCGCTTAAATTTAGCCTTTATTGCTTCTTTTAAAGATGGCATCCCTTCAACGTTCGTATATTTAGTCAATCCCTCTTTAATAGCTTTGATGGCGGCTTCTTTGATATTATCAGGCGTATCAAAATCAGGCTCACCTGTCCCAAGGGCAATAATATCAATCCCTGCTTTTTTAAGCTCAAGCGTTTTTCTAACAACTACAAGCGTCGGAGATGTTTTTATAGCATTTAATCGCGTAGAAATAATTGACATAATGTTAGTCCGTATTAATGAATATTATAATATAGTAAATTTTAAATCCTGTGAAGAAGATTTGAATTTCAATTTCTGAATATCATTATTCATTTTAAAAATGAAATTTACAGGCATATATTATAATTGCTATAGCATCAATAGAATATATTGATCTATACTCATGAGTAATTTTTCGAGACCATATAATTACTCATTGAGTATTTTCAATGCTCTGGCTTACCTATAACAGTAAATGGTGTTTCTTGAATATTTTTTACTAAAATTTAATACGTTTTTGTAATTTTTAATGTCATATTTTTTCCAAAATTCTAAGTCTTTTGTTGCATTTTAATGTCCATATTATTTTAATAATCTAAATTAACTTCAACGAATTCCTTTCTTTTTGCTTGTTGCATGGATTCTTGTATCCATTTAGCATTAGCTGGATTAGATAATAAATCTAGTGTTTTTGTTATAGACTCATACTCTTCTTCTGTTATAATAATGAGATTCGTATGGTTGCTTCTTTTTACAAGATAAGGAATATGGTCACGCTCTACTACCAAGCACAGCACTTAGATTTTGTCTAAATGAAGAACTATTAATTGATTTCATAAAATACCTATTTTGTATATGTTTCATGTACACATTACTATAAATTTCACTAATTTAACGCTAGTTTCGTATTCACCATGGTTCTTTTTATAGCTGATAAATAGTGGGTTACGGGTATACTGATAATTTAGTACTTTGGTTATAAATTAGTTAAAAGATGCAGGTTTTAAACTAAGGTAGTAA
>CAZJDC010000085.1:0-4771 GCA_964544715.1 uncultured Rickettsia sp.
CAGTTAGTAAGTTATAGTCAATTTATAAAAATCATAGGTTCGCATTTACCACTATTAGTGTTAATATTTAATTTTATTTTGGATCAGTGTGATGGTATATCTTTTGTAGATTCAAGCAGCATAGAGGTATGCAAGAAATATCGTATTTCGATGCATAAAGTATTTGCTGGTATCACAGTACGTGGTAAAACAACAAAAGGTTGGTTTTATGGTCTCAAACTATATTTAATCATTAATAGAGATGGTGGTATAGTTAAAGCGTCTTTTTAAAAGATCATTGATAGAATCTATGTTTGCCAAAATTAAACTATTGGGTAAGATTGAGCATTCAAGACATAGCTCAGTTACAAATGACTTTGTTTATATGCTGGCTGCTCTGATAAATTATCAAATATCTGACAATAAACCTTCTATCAAATATCTCTTGATAGACTAAACTCTCTATGCTCAGTTAATACGAAACTCGCGTTAAAATAGATATGATTTGGCTATCACTGCGTTTTGATATTGTCCATATTTTAGAATATCCTTTTTTTTATTAGAAAATTCTACTCCTTTTGTCGATTGTTTTTTGGGAGGATTACCCTTTAGAAAAAGCAAAACAAATTAAAGAGGCACATGGAGAAATTGATACTCAGCATCCAAGTTACCTTGGTGCACAAGACACCTATTACGTCGGTAATATGAAAGGAGTAGGTGAATATACCAACAAACCTTTATTGACAATTATTCCAGAGTGGCTATTTGCCAACTCTATACTGATAAATCTGCCATAACATCTGCTGATATTATAAGTTATAAGGTAATACCTTTCTTGAATAATCATGATGTACCACTAATTAGAATCCTTACAGATAGAGGAACGGAATATTGTGGCAAGGTAGAACATCATGCTTTTGAATTATATTTGGCTATAGAAAATATTGATCATACTAAAACTAAAGCACGTTCTCCTCAAACTAATGGAATATGCGAAAGATTACATAGAACTTTAAAAGATGAGTTTTATAATATAGCCTTCCGTAAAAAGATTTATAGCTCATTAGAGGATTTACAGATTGACTGAGATCAATATTTAAACTAGTATAATAATACTAGACCTCATTCTGGAAAGTTGAGTTATTGAAAAACTCCTATGCAAACTTTCAAGGATACCATTAGAATTGCTAAAGATAAGTCTATTAATTCTTACTTGTCTGACAGCTCTTGTGCTGCTTAATCAATCCCTATCTCTCAGATTAAGTGTAGTGTTTTACAGGATGCTGTGGTCAAGCAAGCAATGGCATGACATTATAATTAATCAATTTCATCTACTTATCTTTGTGGTTCATCTAAATGATTTTTTTCATAATTTTCATGTCGCATTTGTGCTTCAATACATAATGTAGCTATTGGTCGTGCTTCTAATCTTTTTATACCTATCGGATCACCTGTTTCCTCACAATAACCATATTCGCCCTCGTCAATACGCTTTAATGCTTGCTCTATTTTTTCACATAACTTACGATATCTGTCTCTAGTACGAAGTTTGAAAGCAGTTTCTGTTTCAGTAGTAGCACGATCATTAGGATCTGATTCATTCCAATTTTCTTCTTTTAGATGATTTAAAGTTTCTTGAGATTCACTTAGTAAAGAATTTTTCCACTTTAAAAGCTTCTGTCTAAAATATTCCAAGTGATTTTTACACATATATTCTTCGTCTTTAGACGGCTTATATTCTTCAGGTAATGTAGTAATTTTAAACATATTCATAATCTCAATATTTAGCTATTTAGTAACTATACTTATAAGGTTTTAAATTAATATAATATATAACTTAAAATTAACGCAAGAAGATTGTTAATATTAAATAATATTTTATTTTTTGATTGGATGTGCTGTAACATATGCCGTTTCTAAATGCTTTATATTAGTCTTGGTATAGCCTTGTGTAGTTGATAAACTTTTATGCCCTAGAAGTTCTTGAATAGATCGTAAATCTGCCCCATTCTCTAGTAAATGAGAAGCAAAACTATGTCTAAATGAATGAGCACTTAAATGTTCAGGTAAGCCATAAAAGCGTTTCAACTTAATTAACTCACGGTTAAACACAGGAGGTTGAAATTTCTTACCTTTCTTCCCTCTAAATATTGGTTCATCATTTTTCAATTCATATGGTAATTTTTCTAAATATTCTGTGATCAAATTTCTCGCAATAGCAAGCCAAGGAATTACTCTTTCTTTACTTCCTTTACCCATTATTTTTATAAATTCTAAATTTTGTAAATGAAGCTTTGTAATCGATAATGCTTCAGATATCCGTAAACCTGAAGCATATATAAGAACAAGTAATGCTTTATTTCTAATTTCTATCCATCGAATATTTCCATATTCTTCAATATGATTAAGTGATATATTTACTTCTTCTTCAGATAATGTTTTCGGTAGTAATTTACTTTTTTTGGGAGATTTAATAGAAAAAACCACATGATTATGTAAGTCAGATGTCTTGTCTAAAAATTTATAAAAATTCTTTATGGCAGATAAACCACGACTGATTGATGAAGTAACAAAATTATCACATTTTCTCTTAGCAAGCCAACTGCGCATCAATCTTATATCTGCTGCCTTAATATAATCCATTGTGACAATATCCGAATTGTAATAATTCATAAATTCAAGGAAATGTTTAAGATCATTATTATATGAAATCATAGTATGATTAGAGTAATTTTTTTGTAAGCTGAGGTATTTTTGCCACTTAATTATTAATTTTTGTGTTTGTGTATCTAACATTTATAAAACTTAATTAATTTTAATACTAACTTACCATCTAACAATTATTGACTTATTTTTTTTATAAATGTTAGCATACATTAATGGGTTAAGGGTTCTGAACAAATCTACAAAATACACAGTCACTCATATTTGACAAAGTTTAATTTATTTTTAGGAGAAAAATAATATTAAATATTACACAATGTTTAGATTTTATGAATTCTTATATGAATCCTGAACTTTATATGAGTTCTATAAAAGATATGCCTAATATAGATTTTTCATCTACCACCGGAACAATCAAAGAGCTTTAAATATTTTAGTAACAACAAATCAAATAAGATACTGAAAGCATGCAAAAATTGCTTAAGAAAAACTCTGAAATGGTACAACTTGAATGTTAAAACCATTTTGAATTCTACTAAAGAAGCAATGGGTTCTAATGATTTTAAGCAAGCTAGTGATTGTCATCAAAAATGTTTCAAATCTATTTATGACACATCTATGAATAACGCTAAAGAGATTGTAAATATTACTTACGAAACTTCTGCAAAAGTATTAGAAGTAGTAAATAAAAATATTTCTGAAAATGTGCATCAAGCTTCTTCTAACATGCAGAATATGGCTGATCAAGCCCAGAAAAACGTATTAAAAAAAAGCCTGCTTAGGGATATTGTCATACCGCGACTTGATCGCGGGATCTTATGGTACAGACCGTGTGATAAAAGATACCGTGATCAAGTTTGCGGTATAATCCTATCCATTCCTCGCTTTTCTCTGAGCCAATTTTGTAGATAAGAATCTGCAAGCTCAGCATCGTCTATAACGATAACATTTTCTGCGTTACGTTTATCAGCAGCGGCAGTAAAATTAAATGAGCCGGTTATAACTTTCTTTTTATCAATAATTATAACTTTATTATGAGCAATGCTTGGAACTTTATCTATTCCTACCTCAATTTTTGCTCGTTGTAATTCGTGTAATTTAGAAAATTTTTGTTTTAAACTACGATCAAGTAAGATTTTAACTTGTACCACCACGTGCTTGAGCATCAATTAAAGCGGCAGTAATTAACGAATCACTCATACCGTATATGCATGCATGTAAATAGACTCTCTAGCTGTATCAATTTGATTTGCTATAAATTTAGTACATCCTGATGGTGGAGTAAAACATGTACTAACTTTACTTCTAGAAAGCTGCGAAATATTGTAATGCTTTATTTTTGGAGGTGATGTATGTGATATTTTAAACTGATTTATTAGATCAGTCCCATAATCTGAATATCCTAATACACCTATTGCTATGCCTAAAATAAAGGCAATAAATATTTCTATAAATTAACATTTATAATCTCCATTATAGTATCTCAAATTGATTCAAAGCAAGAGACTTATCTTTAATAGGCATGGTCCACGTTTTTGCAGCATTTTTAAGAGCTAAGTAGACAACTTTGTGATAGATTTATTATCTGGAAACACCCCTTTATTTTTGATAATTTTACGGATTTGTCGATTTACTGATTCAACCATATTGGTAGTATAGATGACCTTTCTAATCCCTTTATGGAAAGCAAAGAAAGGTACTATAGCACTCCACAATTACGTCTCCATATATCCGAAATAACTGGGTATTTACTATCCCATTTTTTAACAAACTCTTCTAATGCTAAATTAGCCATGTTATCATTATTTGCTGTATGGATTTGTTTTTTAAGTCAGATACTACTAAGACTTTTGTAAGAAACGTACTTTAAAGAATTACGAACCATATGTATTACAAAGTTGTACTATGGTATTTGAGAAAACACTGTTTATTGCATCTCTAAAACCTTTAATACCGTCAATACATGCTACATAAATTTGCTCTACACCACAATTCTTTAATTCGCTTACAACCTCTCTGCATCTAAAACTTTGATCCCTCATTCTTGCTAATCCAAAAATACCCAAAAGTGCACCGTCAAGTTAAGTAAATTAGTGTCAAAAAGTACTATGTTTTTAGATTTCAGGCA
>CAZJDC010000086.1:0-4769 GCA_964544715.1 uncultured Rickettsia sp.
AATAAACCTTCTATCAAATCTCTCTTGATAGGATCAACTCTATGCTCAGTTAATATGAAACTCGCGTAATAACGAAGGACCAAATATAGCTATAGGTGGGGTTATAACGCCAATATAAAAATTAGCTTTGACAGCTTTAACTCTCTAATATCTATTGCGATTAAAATTGGGAGGATTACGATAGAATCGCTACAGCGAAGGGCAAAAAATTAACTATAAAATCGGAGGATAATAATGTAATACTCTAGACAATATTTTTTACTCAAAAATGGGTAATTCTAATATGCGTTCACCACCACGTCTTGTGGATTACTTGCTCTTTTTCACATTAGACTTTGTCTATAATATATTTTTTGTACTTTACAAAATTCTAAAAACCATATAATTAATTATATGATAGTACTTTAAAATGAGAGATCATATGAAAATAATATCTAAAATTATAGTTATATTACTCGCGGTTTCAATGTTGCAAGCATGCCAAGGTCCAGGTGGCATGAATAAACAAGGTAGTGGTACGCTAATCGGTGGAACTTTAGGAGGACTTGTTGGTTCACAATTTGGTGGTGGTACAGGACGAATTGCGGCAGTGGGAGCAGGTGCGTTACTTGGTGCAATTCTTGGTAATCAAATTGGTGCAGGCATGGATGGACAAGATAGAAGACTTGCAGAGCTTACATCTCAAAGAGCTTTAGAGTCTGCACCAAGCGGTAGCAGTGTACAATGGCGTAATCCTGATAATGGTAATTATGGTACTGTCACTCCAAGTAAAGCTTACAAAAATAATACCGGTCAATATTGCCGTGAATATACTCAAATAGTTGTAGTAGGCGGAAAACAGCAAAAAGCTTACGGTAATGCTTGCCGTCAACCTGATGGACAATGGAAAGTCGTTAATTAATACGTGTCATCCCGTGTGGACACAAGCCACGGGATGACAGGAGTAACTAGTCCATGCAGCCCATAATAAAATTTTATAACGTATCTAAAAAATTTGGTAATAAATTACCGATAAATAATGTTAGTTTTACTGTCAAAAAAAATAATATTACCACTTTAATAGGACCAAACGGGGCAGGTAAGACTACTATAGTTAGGTTAATTCTTGGGCTTGAAAAACCAACAAGCGGTGAGATTATAATTGATCCTAAATTAAAAATCGGTTATGTGCCGCAAAAATTTAACCTAAGTTCTGATTTGCCAATCACAGTAAAGAAATTATTAGATTTATTAGCCCCTAATAATCCTGCGAATGATATGAAAGAAATTCACTCATTTATTGATTTAGAACGTTTAAAAGATCAGGAAATTTCTATGCTTTCAGGTGGACAATTTCAAAAGGTAGTCCTTGCATCTTCTTTGCTTAGTAAGCTAGATCTAATCATTTTAGATGAGCCACTACAATCTTTAGATGTCACAAGCCAGCAAGAATTTTATCAGATTATTAGTTTAATCCGTAAGAAGCTAGATATTACTATTTTTATGATTTCACATGATTTATTTACAGTAATTAAAAATTCTGACCAAGTAATATGCTTAAACGGTCATATATGTTGCACCGGAACCCCAAACGCTATAACTCCAAACTCTGATTTCTCAAATGCCCTTTCCTCTTTAGGATTCTATACTCACCACCATGATCATAAACATTAATAAAAACCTAGTTCACTATAGTTTCTGTCTAGTGGTTCAAAAATTCACCCTATTTTACTCCACGTTCCACGTTGATCTTGAGTGAAGCAATCTATAGGATTGTCTTGTTCGGTAATTTGGTTGATCTGAGAAGTTAGGATTTTTAACTCTTCTGGCAAATCGGTTATTATAATTATTCTTTTGAAAATACTAATATATTCTTTATCTTGTAAAATTTTCTCTATATTAGGTGGTGAGATAATAATAAGCACACTAGCCTTATTGGGGTTTTGTAGTGTATCAGTAATATAAATAGGCTGTTTTTCAGGTTGTGGATCGATTTTACTGCCGTGAGGGATAAATTGCTTGCGGGAATAAGTCCAGAGGTTTTTATTTAGCATTTCTTGCTGTTCTGTATCAACAGTAAGTACAATGCTCTTAAGATCAGAATAATAACATTTCTCTATTAAAAGCAATATCGCTTTCAGCAGTAATTCATCACTAGTTTGATAAATACTAAATTGCTGCATAAAAATTTTATATTGAAAATTTAAATGGTACGGATGAAGGGACTTGAACCCCCACGCCTTGCGGCACAAGAACCTAAATCTTGCATGTCTACCAAGTTCCATCACATCCGCATAACAACCTAATTTAGAAATCTTGATACAAGCGAATTTTGCACGGCTTGCCTCTCCTGTGTTTACGTAGCTTATCTATGCACTCCGCAGGCTCGTCTTTAAACTCATCTTGTCTGAATCTTTTTAATTTGGTTGTACCTCAAAACAATTGGCGGCGTTGTCCAATTTTGCTTTAATGTCATTTCCGCAAAAGCGGAAATCCAGTAACATTTAATGTTTCCATCAAAAAGTTATAATACACATCGTATAATTTTTGTAAATCGCTAATTTTGGTATATTCATTTATTTTATGTGCAGTGTCTGATAATAAACCGAATTCTACTAAGGAGCAATAATTTTTAACAAATCTTGCATCGGATGTACCACCGCTTGTAGAAAAATTTGGTTTTATATTGAGAGTTTTTTCTACTATCATAGCAAATTCTTTTATCCTATCATTAGGATTTTGAATGAAGCTATCAGCAGAGATATTATGTTCTAGCTTATAATCTACTTTATGCTTTTTGCAATGCTGTTTAATCATTTCTTCTACTTGTTTTGCTAGTGTTTCTACACTATTTAAATTATTAAAACGTATATTGAAATGTGTCGTTGCTGTTTCGGGAATCACATTTGTAGTATTATTACCGACATCAATATTTGTTATTTCAAGGTTTGAACTTTGAAAAAATTTAGTACCTTTATCAAGCTTAATATTTGTTAGTTCGTTTAATACTCTAATTAAGCAAGGTAATGGATTATTTGCTTTTTGTGGATAAGCTACATGCCCACCTAAGCCTTTTACAGTCAAATTAAAATTAATACTTCCTCTTCTGCCAATTTTAATCGTATCCCCTATATCTTTTTCACAAGTAGGTTCACCAACAATAGCAAAATCAATTTCATGCCCCTGATTATATATATATTGCAGCATCTCCTTAGTGCCGTGTTTTGCTTTACCCTCTTCATCACTGGTAAGTAAAAAGCTAATTGAACCTATAAAATCGGTATTATTTTTTATGAAATCTAAGCTAGCTGCTAGAAAGCAGACAATAGAGCCTTTCATATCCACTGCCCCTCTGCCATATATTTTCCCGTCCTGCTCACAAGCTCTAAAAGGGTTAGAATTATGCCAAAGCTCGTAATTGCCCGCAGGCACAACATCAACATGCCCAACAAAACAAATATTAGGTTTACAGGCTCCGTAAACGGCATAAAGATTAGTAACTTGCTCTTTAGAGTTACCAAATATTTTTATTTCAGTTTTGAAACCCTGTGCTTTAAGTAAATCGTCAATATATTCAATAGCTCCGTTACTCTGGGGAGTCAGGGATTTAAACCCGATTAAGTTTTTTAGGTAGATGATATGCATAAATCATTGCCAAAGTGAAGCTAGTTTAGTTTTGTGCTTTGTTTCAAAAAGTTTTATAGTTTCTTCTATTATTGCAATAGGTCTATCAGTGTTACTTTTATATAAAATATAATCTGGTCGCTTTCTTTTGAACTTAGTTTGTTCTGTTTCCGATTTAGGCTTTTGAAAATAAACATTTTTTTTAACATCATATATATGTCAACCTTTATTTACTAGGTTGTTACTGATAATCCACTCAGTTTGTTGTTCTGATCGCATAAAATTTAATACTAAAATATCTTAATTAATCATTATATATTCCTATATATATATTCGTACAATGGTAATCTTCCCAATTTTATAGCAATAGAGAGTTAAGTTGCCAAAGCTAATTTTTGTATTGGCGTTATACTACCTATAGCCATATTTGGTCTTTCGTTATTATATGACCAAATCCATTGAGTGGCAAGATCTTGTGCCTCTTGAATATTATAAAATAACTGTTGACTCAACCAATCATATCTTACAGTCCTAATGGTATCTTTCAATATATGTATTTTGCTGAGATTGACCTGGATGAATAAATAGTAACTTGATATTTTTCTCTTTTGCCCACTTGTTCAATAATTGACTTATATATTCAGGTACATTATCACAGCTTATAGATTTTGGTTTTCCTCACCATTCTATATATTTGATCTAGTGATCTTATGACTTTTCTTGTCGGCAATGAAAAGTCAATCTCAATCCCCCAAGACCCTCCCTATTAAAGTCATCAATCACATTAAATAACGCGGGTTTCGTATTAACTGAGCATAGAGTTTAGTCTATCAAGAGAGATATTTGATAGAAGGTTTATTGTCAGATATTTGATAATTTATCAGAGTAGCCAGCATATGAACAAATTCATTTGTAACTGAGCTATGTCTTGAATGCTCAAACTTACCCAATAGTTTAATTTTGGCAAACACAGATTCTATCAATGCTCTTTATAAGCAGTAATATTTTATGCAATTAGACATAAGTTTAATTTTCATATTGTGCTTTACTCGCGTTACCATAAAAATGCCTTGTTCCAGAAGTTGTTGAAATAATTCTTGAGAGATGTACCCTCCAAATACTTTGCCAAAAAGATTTTTGACCATCAGTTCCAGCTGCTTTCTATC
>CAZJDC010000087.1:0-4756 GCA_964544715.1 uncultured Rickettsia sp.
TCTTGCATATCGTCATAGTTGTATTAATTACAATATCAACTACATACCAATATTTGGTTAATGCAAGTTTTTTATTGGGACGAATTTTATCTCGATTTATAATGGTAATTTGTCCAAAGTCCAATTACTAATATACCTCTGATAAATAAAAGTAAGTAGACACAGTTTAATTATGTGGCTACCTGCGGTCTTATAAAATCGACGTAGCCAATTTTTTAAATTAAACGAGTATACCATCAAAGTTCATATCAATTGATATAATAACAAAAAAAAGCTAGAAATAGTAGTATTGCTAGCTTTTATGCTTCTAATAAAGAAAGATGGTAATTTAATTAAATTCAAGTAGCATTTGACCTTGAACCACATTATCCTTTTCACTTACAAAAATCTTAGCTATTTTTCCGTCACGTTCGGCTAGGATGATATTTTCCATTTTCATAGCGGTTAAGATCATAATTTCCTGCCCTATTGTTACATCTTGCCCCTCTTTTACTTTAATTGAGGCGATCTGACCATTAAGAGGTGCATGGAGTTTAGAATTCTCTTCTATTACTATTTTTGAAACCATTAATGCTTCAAGCTCTGAAATACGAGGGGAGCGAACAAAGGCTTTGACGCTAATACCAGCATGCGATAGTAAATAACCGGTTCTGATATTTTCGATTTTAATATTTGTCTTTTTGCCGTTAATTATAGCTACAAAAAGCTCGTTACCTAAATTCCAGTTACTACGAATATATATTCGATCACTTTCATGACGTATATTATAACCATTTTCAACAGGCGTAATTAGAACTGGGAATAATTTATCGTCAATCGTTACCACCCATCTAGTACCAATTTTATTAGCTTGATTATTGATATTTCCAGAAATTAAAGAAGCACGTCTTTGCTCAGATATATAAATAAAAATAGCGGTTGCTAAAAATACTGCTGTTACTTCTGAGGTTAGACTTGCACCAGAAAATCCATCTGGATATTCTTCTTGAATAAAAGCAGTAGAAATATCACCACTAACAAAACGAGGATGCAGCATCACTGCTTCTAAGAAGCTAATATTATGAGCAATACCATTAATAATGTAAGAGCTTAAAGCAGAACGCATTACCTCAATTGCCTGCTCTCTCGTTTGGCCGTAAGTACATAATTTTGCGATCATCGAATCGTAGAACATGCTCACTTCCCCGCCAAGTCCAATACCGGTATCTATACGAATATTGGGACTTTTTACAGGTTCAGAATAGGCAGTAATTCTACCGCTAGAAGGCAGGAAACCACGGCTTGGATTCTCTGCACAAATTCGTGACTCAAACGCCCACCCTTTTAGTTTTACGTCATCTTGTGCAAATGGTAATTTTTTACCGGCAGCAATTTTTATCATTTCTTCAACGATATCTATACCGGTTATTAATTCGGTCACAGGATGCTCTACCTGCAATCTTGTATTCATTTCTAAGAAATAGAAATTTTTCTCACTATCTACTATAAACTCAACAGTACCTGCTGAATAATATCCAACTTTTTTGGATAGTGATATTACTTGCCTATACATTTCTTGCCTTATTTCTTCAGTAATGCATGAGCTAGGTGCTTCTTCAATTACTTTTTGATGGTGACGCTGTATCGAGCATTCACGTTCTCCAAGGCATACGCTATTACCATACTGATCAGCAAGTAATTGAATTTCAATATGACGAGGTCTTTGAATTAATTTTTCAATAAATAATCTGTCATCGCTAAAACTATTAGCGGCTTCAAGCTTTGCAGACTCAAAAGCATTTTCCATTTCAGAAGGGTTATTTACTACCCTCATACCACGCCCTCCACCACCAGCAGCCGCTTTCACAATTACCGGAAAGCCTATTTCTTTTGCGATATCTATTGCTTGTTTAACATCATGTATAGTTCCCATATAACCTGGAACAGTACTAACTCCTGCCTCTATTGCTATCTTTTTTGCTTCAATTTTATCACCCATTTTCTTTATAGTAGCAGCATTAGGACCTATTAAGACTACTCCTTCTCTTTTAAGAACATTGGCAAAATGAGGATTTTCAGATAAAAAACCATACCCGGGATGTACTGCATTTGCACCGCTTTCACGAATTGCCGAAACAAGATTTTTAATAGATAGATAGCTTTCGGTTGCCGGTGAATCACCAATATAATAAGCTTCATCGGCATGCTGAACATACATTGAGTTTGTATCTGCTTCAGAATATACAGCCACCGACCCTATCCCCATTTTCTTTAAAGTACGGATTATTCTAACAGCAATTTCGCTACGATTAGCGATTAAAAGTTTATCAAATAAAGGTTTGGTCATAGTTTTTTATTATTTAAAGTATTTGCTTATGTTATAGCAGCTTATGTCATTCTTGTGTTCATAAGAATAATAGTATAGACGAAGATCAACTGCACAAAGAGCAAGGAATTAACAAAGCGAGGAGCGGAGCGTATATTAATACGTGAGCAATGGAGATCTTGTAAAAAATGACGTAGCCAATTTTTGAAGTTCATCGAGTATACATTAAAGCGGCAAATTATCATGCTTTTTCCAAGGCAATTCCACCTTTTTAGTACGTAAGAGATTCAGGGCTTTACATATTCGCCATCTTGTATTTTGCGGTCTTATGATATCATCTAAATAGCCTCTCGATGCTGCAACAAAAGGTGATGTTACTACTTTTTTATATTCATTAATTTTTTGTTTTTTAGCTTCCGGATCTTTACATTCTTCTCTAAATATTATTTCAGCCGCTCCTTCTGCACCCATAACTGCAATTTCAGAATTAAACCAAGCATAATTTATATCACCTCTCAGATGCTTAGAGTTCATAACTATATAAGCACCGCCATAAGCTTTGCGAGTAATCACGGTAATTTTCGGCACTGTTGCTTCAGCATAAGCATATAAAAGCTTAGCACCATGTTTAATAATACCATCATGCTCTTGAGATGTACCAGGCAGAAACCCAGGAACATCAACAAGACTTACTATAGGAATATTAAAAGCATCACAAAATCTAATAAATCTTGCTGCTTTTCTTGAAGAATGAATATCTAAACATCCTGCCAAATGCAAGGGTTGATTTGCAACAAACCCTACCGGGTAACCTTCCATATAACCAAAACCAATGATGATATTCTTAGCAAAATCCGGCTGCAATTCAAAAAACTCTCCCTCATCTACAATACGCTCGACAAGCTCTTTCATATCATAAGGTTTATTGGGAGTATTAGGAATGAGAGTGCTAAGTGACATATCAACCCTATCAGCAGGATCAACAGTAGGACGAATCGGAAGAGGAGTACGATTAGATGATGGCAGAAAACTAAAGAATCTCCTAATTTCTAGCAACGCTTCTATATCATTATTAAATGCAAGATCAGCCACACCACTTTTGGTAGTGTGCATACGTGCACCGCCAAGCTTCTCTTGGCTTACTTCTTCACCTGTAACAGTCTTTACTACATCAGGACCGGTTACAAACATATAGGAAGTATTTTTAACCATGAATATAAAATCAGTTAAAGCAGGTGAATATACAGCACCCCCTGCACAAGGACCCATGATCAAGGTAATCTGAGGAATAACACCTGAAGCTAAAACATTACGCTGAAATAACTCACCATATCCGGCAAGAGCATCTACACCTTCCTGAATTCTTGCACCACCTGAATCATTAATACCGATTACGGGAGCACTGGTTGCTATAGCTTGATCTAGAATATCACAGATCTTTTTAGCATGATATTCACCAAGTGAACCACCAAGCACTGTAAAATCTTGGCTATAAATAAAAACTAACCTACCATTTATTGTGCCATGACCTGTCACAACCCCATCACCTAGACACTTCTTATCATCCATCCCAAAATTTTCACATCTATGAGCTACGAACATTCCTGTTTCGGTAAAACTATTGGGATCTAATAACACCTCAATTCGCTCACGTGCTGTTAACTTACCTTTCTTATGTTGGGTATTAATTCTATCTTCACCCCCCCCTTGCCTCGCAATATTCTTTTTCTCGTCAAGTAACTCGGCAGAGACTATATTACTTTGATTCATAGATATTTATAATTTTATTTTTCAAAATATCCGTATTATAATATAATAATGTTAGCATGAAAAGATAATTATTTATGTCGTCTACCAAAGATAGCAAAGAACATACTACAAAAATTAAGATAAAACCTAATTTTAACAATCTATCATCTGCTTTAAAAAAGAATTTACAAAGACGAAAAAAAGTTCAGAAAGAAAAAGATAAAAAGATATAACCTCTTATAAAAATATTCAAAAGTTGAGATTTATTTACTTCTTTGAAAGAATTAGCTTGCATTACTTATAATGTAAATGTAAGGATGCACAGCAAATTAGGTTCTGGAGAGCAAAATTAAATTATTAATATTTTTAGATATTTTTGCTCACTACATGACAATTTTTCATTTTAGCACCTCTGGATGTTGAAATCTCGAGGACAACAACTGTATCCCCACGTACTAATTGGGTGGAAATATTATATAATATATTAACCAATGTATCTAACCCCACACGAAATATACTATTTTTCCTATAACCGCGTTTTTTGATAACTATCGGTTCATCTAAAACTATAATTTCTCTAGTGTGATAAGCTAGGCAAAAAGCAATAGACAATATTTGCATCAATGTATCTAATCGTAAATCATTAGTAACTCACCTTACGCAAACGAGTTATTTTGACGCAAGTTTGCCAATGCATTCATG